>CBDUAS010000214.1:0-6897 GCA_965365185.1 uncultured bacterium
CCCGCCTCCGTATAAGCGATTGCGTTGCAGAGGGTGAAGGCGACCTCCTGGACGGCGGTCGAGCCGGCCTCACGGATATGGTAGCCGGAGATGCTGATGGTGTTCCATCGCGGCACCCTGCGGGCACAGAAACGGAACGTGTCGGTAACCAGGCGCAATGACGGAGAGGGCGGATAGATGTATGTGCCGCGGGCGATGTACTCCTTGAGGATGTCGTTCTGTATGGTGCCGCCGAGCCGCTCGAGCGCGACGCCGCGCCGATCGGCAAGCGCGCAATACAGTGCCAGCAGCGTCGCCGCCGTGGCGTTGATCGTCATCGACGTGGTGACGCTGCCAATGTCGATGCCGTCGAACAACACCTCCATGTCGCGCACCGAATCGATCGCCACCCCGACGCGTCCGACTTCCCCCATGGCCAGGGCATGGTCCGAGTCGTAGCCGATCTGCGTCGGCAGGTCGAACGCCGTCGACAATCCCGTCTGGCCACGGTCCAGGAGGTACCGAAATCGCTCGTTGGTCTCCTCGGCGGTGGCGAAGCCGGCGTACTGGCGCATCGTCCAGAGCCGCCCTCGATACATGCTCGCGTAGATGCCGCGGGTAAACGGGTAACTTCCGGGAAACCCGAGATCCCCGTCGAACGACCAGCCCTCCAGATCGGCGGGCGTCGCCAGCGGCGCGATACGGGTGTCGGCGGAGGCGAGTCCGGGGGCGGAGCGATCCTTCCGACCGCGTGCCCGCTCGCTCTCGTAGCGCTCCCGCCACTCCCCGGTCCGCTGCTTCAGTGATTGGAGGGCCTCCGGCTCCCACAGGCAGAGCTGCCTCGGATCGGACTTCGGCGGATCGGACATGCTGTGATCTTAACGGTTTTGCATGGGGGTGCTACGCTGCCGGCACCATGTCCGAAAGTGACTTCACCCATCTGGACCACCGCGGTCGGGCGGCAATGGTGGACGTTGGTGAGAAACGCGACTCGAGGCGCACGGCGTCCGCCTCGGGCCGGTTGCTGATGAGTCCACCGACGCGGGCAAAGGTGGTGGCCGGAGACGTCCCCAAGGGCAACGTCGTCGAGGTCGCCCGCATCGCCGCAATCCAGGCCGCCAAGCGCACGGCGGACCTCATCCCGCTGTGCCACCCGCTGCCGTTGACCCACGTCGAGGTGGGCGTCGAGCCCGACGACAAGGGGCTCCGGGTAACGGCGAGCGCGTCGTGCACCGGTCCCACCGGCGTCGAGATGGAGGCGCTGACGGCCGTGAGCGTCGCGCTGCTCACGCTCTACGACATGTGCAAGGCCCTGGAGAAGGGCATGACGATCAGTGACGTGAGGCTGGAATCAAAGACCGGCGGACGCGCTGAGTGGAGCCGGCAGACCGATTGAACGCCGTCAACCGGCGGCGAGCAGGCGCTCGACGGCGTTCGCCCAGCTGTGCTCGCCGGCGACCCGGGCAGCCGCCTCCCCGAGGTTGTCCGCCAAACCGACGTCGCCGGTCAGCCGCGACAGGGCTGCGGCCACGGCTTCGACCCGCGGTTCGACCACGAACCCGGTGACGCCGTCTTCGACGAGCTCCGCCGGCCCACCGGAATCGGTACACGTCAACACCGCCTTCGAACTGGAAAACGCTTCCAGCGTAACCAGACCGTAGTCCTCCGCCTTCGCTCCGAAGTACACCGCGGAACAGTTCGCGTATTCGTGCACCAGCCGTTTCTCATCGAGCTCACCGAGCAGCACGACACGGCTCTGCAAATCCAACTCGTCCGTGAGCGCCATCAGCGCTCGACGTTCAGGCCCCTCGCCGGCGATCCGGACGCGCCAGTTTCCGCCTGCCGCGGCGGCTCCCCGCAACAACAGATCGACCCGCTTGAGCTTCGTGAGCCTACCGACCACCAGGATCGATTGGTCGTAATCGTCGCAGCGGTAATCACGCTGCGGCGCCGGCGGGTACAGCACTTCGGATCTCAGGTTGCCCCAGCGCGACAGCCGTGCCTGGATGGTCAGCGACTGTGCCATGAGAGTCCTCTTGCGCAGCAGACGGTGGTCGAGAAAGTGGATCGCACGGCGGCGCAGGCCCTCGACCAGGCGCCCGCGCGGCGCCAGGCCGGCACGGAAGTCGTCCCACAAGTCGTAGTATTCGCGCATCCGGTGGTTTAGCCATACTATGTGTCGCGGATGGCGGACCGCGTAGGAGGGGAATCGCAAGCTGATCACCCGATCGACGGGGCCGCCGTCACCGCCGACACCGACGTCGGTGAGCCAGGTGGCCAGATACGCGGAGAGCTGGCGACCGAAGCGGTTCTGGGGAGTGGTGACGAGATCCGCCACGTGGCCCTCTTCACGGAGGGCGCGGACGAGGGCACGAGCGATCACACGATGGCCGCCCTCCACGAAAGGGACATCGGAGGTAACGACAACAACGCGCATCAGGGAGCGCCTGTTGTAAAAAAGAGACACTTCGACGCGAAGGTGACCCGTAAATTCAACACTTTGAGTTTGTGGACCATTCGTTTGGATCGCCGTAACATCATGTAAACATTACACTTACGTCGGATATCGATGATCTGGCACTGATCTTGCTGAATGCCTGAGGACGTGGGGGAGGCTCCAAATCCGGGGGTGCAATTGAACTGGACGCAAAAAACGCTCCGCAAGGACATAGAGTGCGCGGGGATCGGACTGCATAGCGGTGTTCGCGTGGCGATGCGGATGCGCCCTGCAGCACCCAACAGCGGCATCGTATTCCGCCGCGTTGACCTCGATGGAGCGGAGATTCCCGCGCGTCAGGAACATCTCGAGCGATCCAATCTCGCCACCACACTGGCCAAAGGGAATGCATCCATCGGCACCGTCGAACACGTCCTGGCGGCTGCTGCGGGACTCGGCATCGACAACCTGATCGTCGAGGTCGAGGGGAAGGAAGTCCCCATTCTAGATGGCTCGGCGGCGCCGTTCATCTATCTCATGCACGAGGCCGGCATCAGGGTCCAGCAGGCGCCGCGGCAGTTTATCAAGATCATCGAGCCCATTCGCATCGAGCAGAAGGACAAGTTCGTCGCCGTTTATCCGTCCGACCGTTTCAAGATCTCCTACAGCATCGACTTCGAACATCCCCTGATCGGCGAGCAGCGCCAGACGTTCGTCGTCACGCCGCGCTGCTTCACCGAGCAGATTGCCCCGGCACGCACCTTCGGTTTCCTGCGCGAGGTAGAGGCCCTTCGCAAGGCCGGGCTGGCGCTCGGGGGATCGATGGAAAACGCCGTTGTCGTGGGCGACAACTCGATCCTCAACAATCAGCTTCGCTTCGAGGACGAGTTCGTGCGCCACAAGATCCTGGACGCCATCGGGGACCTGATGTTGACCGGTGCACCGGTGCTCGGTCACGTGGTCGCGCATCGTGCCGGTCACGCCCTGCACGCCGGTTTGGTCGAGGCCATTCAGGCCAACCCCGATGCCTGGCGCGTCGTCACCTGGGAAGA
The DNA here is from genome assembly GCA_965365185.1 of uncultured bacterium. Classification (GTDB taxonomy): domain Bacteria; phylum Acidobacteriota; class UBA890; order UBA890; family UBA890; genus CBDCGW01. Next base: position 3,469 of record CBDUAS010000214.1, read on the forward strand.
CGTCGTCTACGACATCGCCTCCCGCCATCCATACCTGGTTCCAGCCCGCGCATAGCCGCGCGGACTACCTTCTCGACAGCCGCGCCACCAGAACGGTTTCGTAGGGTGTCGTCGATCCCCGATCGTGGCGCCGACCGCCGTCGCGAGCTCAGGCCGCCGCGCCGGCCTCCTTCTCGAGCATCTCAGGCCGCAGATCTCTTGCCGCACTCTCGCCGCGGGCCAAGCCCCACACGACCACGGCACATCCGGCAGCAACGAAGCACAGGATGCCGGCAAACACGAAGGCCATGACGTACTGCTGGGTGACGTCGAACAGCACCCCGCCCACCACCGGCCCGAGAATGCCGGCGACGCCGTAGGCCGTGAAGATCAGCCCGTAGTTCATCCCCAGATTCTTGGTGCCGAAGTAGTCCGCCGTCGCCGACGGGAAGAGTGCGAAGTTGCCACCGAAGTTCAATCCCACCCAGGCGGAGGCCAGGAAGATGGCGAAGTGCGACTGCACGCTCACCAGCAGCATGAACGCCATGCCCTGCGCCAGGTACATGAGCATCATCGCTCGCGGTCGATCGATGGCGTCGCTCACCTTACCCCAGAAGATGCGGCCGAAGGCGTTGAAGATCGCCAGGATCCCTACCGGTTCGACGAAGCGACCGAATCCTCCCATCCAGGCGGGGGCGAATGTCGTTCCACCCAGAATCGCGCCCATCATCGGCTTCCACTGTCCGATGGCCATGAGGCCGGACGTGGCACCGAAGATGAACGTCAACCACAGCATGGCGGCAAGCGGCCGGTCGAGCATCTGACGGGCCGTCAGGTTGCCCGCAGCCTCGCTGCCCTTGACCTTCGGGGTCCATCCCGGCGGCGACCACCCGTCGGGCGGGTTGCGCAGCAGCGTCGCGCCGAGCAGCACGGCGGCGGCGCAGACAACGCCGTGCAGAACGAAAAAGGCCTTCCAGCCGATGCCGAACCCGCCGCCGGCGGAGATTCCCAGCCCCACCAGCAGCACTTGCGAGAGGCCCATCGCCTCACCGTCCGCCGGCGGCAGCAGCAGCGTCGAAGCAGGTCCGGCGAAGAACAGCGCACCGGCGCCGAAACCGGCCACGGCCAAACCGCTGACCAGACCGACCTTGTCCGGATACCACTTCACGGCTGCGGCGATCGGGCACACGTAGGCAAAACCGATTCCGGCGCCGCCGACGATGCCGTAGGTGAGGTAAAGCGCCCACGGCCGGTCAGCGGCGACGAGCAGCGCCCCCAGCAGGAACGACACACCGAGGAGCATGCCGCCAATGCTGGCCACCTTGCGCGGGCCAATGCGGTCTTGCAGCCGGCCGGCCGGGATCATCGCCAGCGCGAAGGTCGCCAGCGCGAAGGAGAAGGCCCACTGCGTGGTTGCCCGGCTCCAGCCGAACTCCATCTCGAGCGGTCGCACGAAAACACTGAATCCGTACACCGTGCCGAGGATGATCTGAACGATCAGCGCCCCGGCGATCACGGTCCAACGGTTGTGGTGCTTCGATTCCGGCATCTGCCATTCCCCTTCCGCGCAAGCGGTGTGCAATGCAGTTCGACGCCCGCAGCCGTGGACACTGCGCGGCGGCGGGCGTGCGATCTGGGCAATTCAGATATGACACTCTAATTATAGGCCGAATGGTCGTCAGGTCGAGCCCGATGGGCGGCGGAAAACCGCTTGATTTTGGCCCCGGCCTGCTAGCATTGACTCGCATTGACCTCGGATCCCGTGTCTGGGTGGCACCCGCGCGTCCCATGAACGCCAACTCGAGAGAAAGCAGCGCCAAGGAGCTGCGCCAGCGACGCCTCACGATCGTAGGTCTGGTCGTCGTGGTGGCCGCGTACATCGCGGTGATGATCATCGTGCAGCGCTCGCGCATGGCCACCGGTGTGGTGCCGCTGCAGGCGATCACGGCGCTGAGCATCACGCTGATCCTGGTGATGCTGTTCCTGATCGGCCGCAACATCATCAAGTTGTACGTGGAGCGCCGGCGGCAGAAGGTCGGATCGCAGTTCAGCACCCGGGTCGTGGTCACCTACATCGGCATGGCGCTGATCCCGACCGTGCTGCTGTTCTTCACCGCATCGGAGCTCATTCGCGAAGCCGTCGACACCTGGTTCTCCACCGATACGGCGCAAATCGTGCGGCGGGCCAGGGAAGTCTCGGAACGGGCCCAGCAGGGTCAGGAAAGAGAGCTGCAGCGCATCGCGCTGGCGATCGCCGACGACATCCGCGTAGGCCGAGCCGGCGTAGGCGAAACCGATTCGCCGGATGATCTGAGCGACACCCTGCTGGAGCCGCGCGCGCGGCAGCTCGAGCTCGACGCCATCCTCGTTTATCGCGGTGAGGAGCTGCTGCTGGATCCGATCTTCGATGCCGAGGGGCCGTACGCCTCGCTGTTTTCGCGCCCGGCGGTCCCCGTGCCGAGGTCGGAGACACAACCGGAGGCCGACGAGGACGCCGCGACCGCGCAGGGTCCGCCGTTGCCGGATTGGCACCCCCTGCACGTGCCACAAGCGCAGATCTCGATGGCCCTGCAGGGTCAGCCATTCCGCCTCAGTGACGTCGACATCGGCAACGGCTCGCGGTTGCTGCGGGCGGGCGTACCCATCTATCACCCGGAGGAGGAGGGGCAGGCCACGGGCGTGTTGGTCGTCGGCCGCGTCATCGACGATCAGCTCCTGGTGGAGGTCAGCGACATCGAGGGAAAGTACGCGTCCTTCATGGAGGGGCTCGACCAGAAGGACCCCATCACCTCGAACTACCTGCTCGTCTTCCTGTTGATGACGCTGCTCATTCTGTTTTCCGCCCTGTGGGTGGGTTTCTACCTCGCCCGTGGCGTCACCGGCCCGATCCAGAAGCTCGCCGAGGGCACCCGCGCCGTCGCCTCCGGTGATCTCAGCTACCAGGTCGAGGTGGAAAGCCGCGACGAGCTCGGCACACTGGTCGAGTCGTTCAACCAGATGACTCTCGATCTGAGGGCCGGCCAGGAGAAGCTGCGCCAGTCGCGAGACAGCCTGCAATCGACCAACACCGAGCTGGACGAGCGCCGGCGCTACATGGAGGCGGTGCTGGCGAACATCGCCACGGGCGTCATCTCGCTCAACGCCGAGGGGGAGATCACGACGTTCAACCGGGCCGCCGAGCGCATGCTGGCGATGGATGGTCGATCGGCCATCAACCAGCGCTTCGAAAACGTGCTCAGCAGCGACGCCCTCGCCGACCTTCGCGGCCTCATGGAGCGCGCCAAGGCGCGGCGAGCGCCGCTGGAGGAGGAGCTGTCGCTCGACGTCAACGGCAGTCGGCTGACGGTCGCGGCGCATTGCTCGAGCCTGCGCGACAGCACGGGCGCATACATGGGCACCGTGGTGGTGCTCGACGATCTGACCGAGTTGATCACGGCCCAAAAGACGGCC
>CBDUAS010000215.1:0-6893 GCA_965365185.1 uncultured bacterium
AGCAGTCCCACGGCAGATCTCAGCGTGACGACTGCGCTCGCCGTCGTCGTGTTCGTCTGGTACCAGAAACGACTGGTCGGCCGCGGAGCCGACGAGTACGCCAAGCTGCAGACGGCCGCGCTCGCCGTGCAGGTGCTCTGGCTGACGCTCTTGTACGACATGGCCGCGGGCCTGCTGAGCCTCCCCGACCTGCTGCGCGCGCCCCTCAGCGCTCTGCTGTTGGCCGTGGGTGCGGCGGCACTGGCCGCGTCGGTCCTGGTTGCGCTCGACCTGGCCCTGGTGCGGCGGGCGACGCAGACATGGCGCCTGGGCCTGTTCTTTGCCGTTGTCGTGTTGGTGACCCAGGCGGGCACCTACCAGGCCGCGGCCGCCCTGGTGCCGTTGGGGTTCGCCGGGTTGCTGCTCGGCCTGCTTGCTCCCATGGGTTGGCTCATCACGATGGAGAGGCGGGAGCGCATTTCGGTGCTCATCGGCGGTGTGCTCGCCTTGGTGCCTCTGTTGACGGCGGCCGTGATGTTCGTGAATCGGGCGGTGACAACGCCTGCAGCGGGCGCGGCCGCTGAATCTGCGTCCACCACCACGCCGCCCATCGGCATCTCGTTGTTCATCGGCGGCGGGTCGCTTTTCGCCTTTGCCTTCGTCGTGCTGCTGCTGGTGCGCGCCGCGCAAGCGTTGTCCGGAGCCGTGCTCTACGAACGGAAGGTGCAGGAGCTCGACGCCGTCTACGATTTCGGCCTGACGACGACCTCCGCTGTCGACCCTCAGGAGTTTCAGAACCTGGTGCTGCGCTCGTTGCGCAAGATCGGGGCGCCGGACGTCGTCGCCCTGGTGGAACCCGGCAAGGATGAGTACGTGTCCTTCAGCTTGTTGCGCTCCGACGCCGAGGGTGAGCACATCTATCGCCACCAGGCGCGTGCAAGCTGGCCCGACCTGTCGATTCGCTTCGCTGACCGGCGGCCCTTGTCGGTCGCCGACCACGGGCGGGGTCAGCAGAGCCCGCTGCCGCGAATCTGGGAACCGTCGACCGGTTCGTCGGTGATCGTTCCGGTGCCGTCACCGGAAGGGACACCGCGCGCCTTGTTGGTCGCCGGCAAGCACGAGGCACACGGTTTCAAGCAGGGGGAGATCAGGAGCCTGTCGGGCTTCGCCAACCAGGTGGGGTTGGCGATGGAGCACGCCCGGCTGCTGATCGAGATGGTGGAGTCGGAGCGGCGCAAGAACGAGCTCGAGTTCGCGCGGCAAATGCAGCTCGACCTGCTGCCGCGCGACCCCCCGGAGGTGCCCGGCCTGGAAATCGCCGACCGCTCGAATCCGGCCACCGAGGTCGGCGGCGACTACTTCGATTACCTGCACCTTCCCAGCGGCAATCTCGGGGTGGTGTTCGGCGACGTCGCGGGCCACGGGATGACTGCAGGTTTGATCATGGCAATGGCAAAGAGCGCCGTGCACACCCAGGTGCGTGCCGACGGCCGCCCCGGGCAGCTTCTGCCCCGGCTCGGCGAGGTGTTGCTGGAGATGTCGGCGCCGAACCAGTACATGACCATGGTCTTCGCCGAGTTCGACCTGAACCACGGTAGTCTCGCGTACTTGAACGCCGGGCATCACTTTCCTCTGCACTATCAGGCGGCCAGCGGAGCCGTCGAATTCCTCGAGTCCACCGGCCCGCCGCTGGGACTGTTGCCGACGCCACCGGGCGAGGCGCAAACCCGGGAATTGGGCCTGGGGGACGTGCTAGCCTTTTACTCGGATGGGTTGGTCGAGGCGTTCAACGAGAACGACCAGGACTTCGGTATCCAGCGCCTCGGCGACATCGTCGCCGCGCGCTCGGAGCAGCCCGCAGCAACGATCGTCGAGGATATCTTCAGCTCCGTTCGGCGCTTCACGGGAGACCGTCCCTGGCATGACGATGCGACCATCGTCATCGTGCGCATACTCGACAACGGAACGGAGGTCGCGGCAAACGGAAGCTCGGAGAGCTGACGCCGGACACCGGGAAAAGCAAGGGTTTCACCATGACAAGAACTTCACTTGCAGTGTGGGTGCGTCGGAGCGCGGCTGTAGCGCTGCTTTCGGCATTCGTGCTTCCGTCGGCGGCGATCGGTGCGCTCGCCCCGCTGGCGCAGGAGCGCACGTCGTTCCTCGGCCCGGAGGAGGGTGAGACCCTGACCTCGTGGACGGAGCGCTGGCTCGACGGTCCGGTACAGTACATCGCCACCGAGGAAGAAAAGCGCATCTATGGCTCCCTCGGCTCGACCATCCAGCGGCTGCAGTTCATTCGTCTGTTCTGGGAGCGGCGCGATCCCACCTATCGTGGCCCGGAGAACGAGGCAGTCGAGGAGTTCGTGCGCCGGGTGGAATACGCCGACGAGGAGTTCTCGGAGGGCGGTGAGCCCGGTTGGAAGTCCGTGTTCGGCCGCGTCGTTCTGGTGCTCGGCCCGCCGGCGCGCACGGAGCGACAGCTCGGCTTTCCTTCGTCCGTGTCGACCCGCCCGGTCATACTCTGGGGGTACGACGAGCGACTGCCGGACTGGCCGGTGAACGAGATGCTCATGTTCGTATTCCAGCGCGGACGCTGGCGGCTGGCTCCGCCCTCCAACTTCAACGAGCCACCCGGTGTAACCGCGGCGCAGCGCGATCTGGAGCGCTTCAACATGCTGTCGGAGATCCCCAACGACTTCGTCCGCACGACCGATGCGCTGATTCAGGAGTCGCTCGTGCAGACGGTCAACTACAACAACGTCGTTGAGGCCGTCGAGGCCGATGTGGCCTTTCCCGACGCCGAGATTCCCTTTGCCTGGGAAGCCAGCTACGTGGCCGGCGAAGGCGATGACGTCGACGTAACGCTGACGTTGAGCTGGCGCATGGAATCGCTCGTCTTCCACGTCGTCGACCAGGACTACCAGACCGACATGGTAGTGGGGGCGTTGTTGTTCAACGATGACGGCGAGCCGGTCGCCGAAACGACCGAGCGGTTCAGCGTCATGGTGCCCGTGGCCGAGCTGGCCGAGCGCAGCGACGAGATTGTCGAACGGACCCTGAGCTTGTCGGCGCCACCGGGAACGTATCGTCTGCGGATCGCCCTCGACGACCAGCTGCTCGGCTACCGCTCGGTGTACACGGACGACATCACGGTGCCGTCACGCTGAGGCGGCACGACTGGCGGCGTCCTGCCGGCGGCAGATCTCACGCAGCTCGTCCCAATTGTCCTCCATGATGGCGAGCTCGTCGGCGAAGTCGACGTCGATGGCGGTGCCGCCGTGGGCGAGAGGGACGATCCGCACGCCGCGCTCGGCGCTGAACACCTTGGCAGCGTAGCCCTCGACCCGCTCGACGCTCACCTGTGCCTGAAGCCAGCGCATGGCGCGGGCGCCGAGCGCGCCGCGCCGGCCGGGATGGCGCGACATCTTCTCGAACTCCTTCGCCGTATACAGGCGCGCAGCATCGAACATCGCCCGAGGGGCGCTACCGCCGAGCAGATAGATGGTGCGCGCCAGCAAGCTGAGGAAGCGGCCGAAGCGCTCCAGCTTGCGCACCGAGTAAAGCTGGTCGGCGGCAGGGACCCGGTGGATACGGCTGGGGATCAGCAGGTTGAGCCCCGTCGCCCTTCCCGGTGCCTCGCGCATGAGCACGGACGTCCGGTGGAAGTGCGGCGCATACTCGAGGTACGCGTCGCGCAGTGCCAGACCATGGAAGATGTCCGCCTCTTGCAGCCGCGGGGCGCAGAAGCTCAGGAAGTCCAACAGCGCCGTCGCCGTCGTCAGCGGGTGGTCGCCGAACACCACCAACGCCGGCTCGTTTGCCGCCAGCGGGATCACTTCTTTGGCGTGGGCCAAGTTGTTCGCCAGCGACGCTCCGGGCCGCTGTGGGATCGGCTCGATCTCGTAATGCTGCGGAATCTCCTCCAGGCAACGCTCCGGGGCCAGCACCCAGGGTCGCTCCAGTCCCGCCTCCTGCAACCAGTCGAGGACGTACTCGATGACCAGCCGGCCCCGCAGGTGCAGGAACGACTTCGCTTCCAGCGGTATCTCGCCGTGCAGGTCGTGCGTGGTCGCGTCGAGATCGCCGGCCGGGAGCGTGTTGGCGCCTGCCAGGACAAGCACCTTGAGCTGCGCGTTGAACGGAGACGGAAGCGCCATGGAGCGCGGATTATAGACTGCGCGCCGGGGGCTGTGAGTCGAATCCCCGCTCTGCGGCCCCCGCATCCGCGGCCATCTCTTCGTGCGGACGTGGCCGTCGCCTTGTGATCGCCGGCGCGACCCCGGTAGACTGACCAGTCAGTCTAGTGACGTGCTCAAGAGCTCAGGGGAGGTCTTTTGCACCGTTGTTCCGTCGCAACGTGATCGCGGGAGGATGTTCGTGAGCGCCACCGAAACCCGCCAACGTCTGATCGAGGCCGCCGCCGAGCTCATGTGGCGTGCGGGATACCAGCGCACCAGCGTCGACGACATCATCGGGGCGACGGGAGTTTGCAAGGGCAGCTTCTATCATCACTTCCCTTCCAAAGAGTCGCTGGGAGTGGCGGTGATCGACGCCTGGGTCGAGCACCTCGGCGCCCGGATTCGCGACAACGTATCGGAGTCCGGCGGTCCCGCCGAGAACATCTCGGCGGTTCTCGACGGCATCGTCGCGGCCCAGCGGGAGGCCGGCGGTCTCGGGTGCCCGCTCGGACGCCTGGCGCTGGAGATGGCGGACGTCTCGGAGCTGCTGCGGCAGCGGCTGCAGCGAGGCTTCGATGGACTGCGATCGCTCCTTGCCGGCTACCTGGAGCAAGGGGGCATGCCGCCCGAAGAGGCGGCTCGACGCGGTCAGTACCTGGTAGCAACGCTCGAGGGCTCGTTGATGCTCGACAGGGTGCTCGACGAGGGGACCGCTATCGATGACCTCATCGAGACCATGAAATCGGACGTCAGCGACCACCTCGTGGCCTTCACCGCGTAGGAGGACCCATGGGCGTGAACCCCAACCTATTGCGCCGCGCCGTGATGTTCGCCGAGCTGCCGGCGGCCGACTTGAATGTAGTGGCCGAGATGGCGGGAATGCGGTGGTTCGATCGCGCCGACCACCTCTATCGGCAGGGCGATCTTGCCGAGTCCTTTTACGTCATCTTCGACGGCGCCGTGAAGGTCAGCCGTGTCACACCGTCCGGGCGGGCAATGGTGGTCGACTTCCGCGGCCCCGGGAACGTCGTCGGCGGCCGCGCCATCGTTGCGGGCGAGCGGCACGCGGACGCCGCCCCGGCGGTCGAAGATGTACTGGTGGCGGCAATCCCTTTGCGCGAAGCTGCCGAGCTGCTGTCGTCACGGCCCGGCGCAGCCATCCCGCTGGCGCGCCATCTGGCACAACTGCTGGAGGAGCGGGAGGCGAGAGTGGCCTCCTTGTCGACCAAGCGGGTGCACCAGCGGTTGGCGGACGCTTTGATCGAGCTGTCCGCGACGCTCGGGGCCGCCGTTGACGGCATCACGGGGATCAACGCCCGCCTGACGCAGGCGGAAATGGCCGACTGGATCGGCACGACCCGTGAAACGACCAGCACGCTGTTGAACGACATGCGTCGCGCAGGGTTCATCGATGTCGTGAGCCGCAGGATCCACATTCACGATCCGGCGGCAATCCAGGCATACGCCGCCTGCGAGGACCTTCCTGCGGACATCAAGGCGCTCGCCGGAACGGCCGCGAATCGCCCTCCGGACCGGATCGCGCGGGGGGCCTGACAGCCGCATTGGCCCCGACAGCGGGGCCTCCCGTGGGGTGGTATCGTGCGCCTCATGATCAAGCGGACGATCCATGCCCTGGCCGACAGCCCGGGCTTCACCGGCTGGGTGAGTCGTCGCGGGATGCAGGGGGGTTTCGCCCGCCGCTTCATCGCCGGCGAGACCCTCGAAGAGGTGCTTCCCGCGGTCGGCGAGCTCAACGGCAAGGGTCTGAACGTCACCCTCGACTATCGGGGTGAGGCGGTGACCGACGAGGCCGCCACGCGCGAGGCGGCCGAGATCTACCGGAGGATGCTCGACACCATCGCCGCCTCCGACGTGCGGGCGAGTATCTCGCTGAAGCTCAGCCAGCTCGGGCAAGAGATCGGTGACGCGCTCACCGAGGAGAACCTGCGCCTCATCCTGACGAGAGCCGCCGAGCTGGACAACTTCGTGCGCATCGACATCGAGGACAGCAGCACGACGCAACGCACCGTCGACACCCTGAAGGCGGTGCGGCCGGATTTCCAAAACGTCGGCATCGCCATTCAGTCGTATCTTCGGCGCAGCGAGAAAGACATCGCGGATCTCAACGCCATTGGTGCCCAGGTTCGACTGTGCAAGGGCGCGTACCAGGAAGAAGCCGACGTCGCCTTCACCGACAAGTCCGAGGTGGACGCCAGCTACAAGCGGCTGACGACGATGCTTCTCGAGGAGGGCAACTACCCGGCCTTCGCCACCCACGATCCGGCGATGATCGACCACGTCATCCACGAGGCGGAGCGCCTCGGGAAGGGCTCGGACGACTTCGAATTCCAGATGCTTTACGGCATTCGCCGGGATGCCCAGGTGGATCTGGTCGAGGAAGGCTACCGGATGCGCATCTACGTGCCGTTCGGCAGCCAGTGGTGCCCGTACTTCATGCGCCGCATCGCCGAGCGGCCGGCGAACACCCTCTTCATCATGCGGGCGATGGTCAAGGGCTGAGGCCCGGCACCGGAGGGCTTCGGGGCCGGTTCTCGGCTTGCGGTGGAGGTCGTCGGGCGGGGGGCGAGCAGGGGTGTCCGCGGGCGTGCCTTGCGCGTGCGGAGTCTGGGGCCTCGGATTGGCGCTTTCGGGGAGCCGCGTCGCTCTGCGAACCATCCCGTCCCTCGGGCTACGGGCCTTATTCTCATGGCGCGCAGGGCACGCCCGCGGCCATCC
>CBDUAS010000216.1:0-6875 GCA_965365185.1 uncultured bacterium
GTGCGTGGTGGCGCCGTGATGCATGCTGTATTCCACGTACAGATCGTCGTCCCATAGCAGCGGGGAGGGGTTGTACGGCGCTGCCCCGGCGTGCTCCCAACGCGAAGTGACGACGCCCGCTGCTCCGGACCCCAGGTCGAAGGCGTGAAGATGCCGTTCCGGGGCAGCGCCGGCAGCGAACAACAGGTCGCCGCCGACCACGGGTGTCGGGATCGGATGCGGCGTCATTCCTTCCGACCGCCACAGGACCGCGCCCGTCTCCAGATCGTAGGCGGTGAGCAGGTCACTGCCGCTGGTGATGGCCAACTCCCGGTCGCCGCGCTCGATGATGATCGGCGAGCTCCAGGCAGTATCCTCCTCGCGCAGTCGCTTCCAGAGTGTCTCCCCCGAGACGGCGTCGAGAGCCTCGATGAACGACTGCCCCTGGTGGTCGAACAGAACAACGAGGGTGCCGCCGCGGAGCGCCGGGCTCGAAGCTTCGCCGAACTCTCCGAATGTCTCCATGGCAACCTCGAAATCACGCGACCAGAGCAACTCCCCGCCAAGGTCGTAGGCGTACAGCCCCCGCGAGCCGAAGAACGCGTAGACGCGCTCGCCATCGGTCACCGGCGAGGCGTTGGCAAAGCTCGAGTAGGTGCGGTGAAAGCCCTCGTGAGGCAGGGCTACGATCGCCGTGCGGCTCCATGCCACGCTGCCGTCGCTCCGCCGCAAGGCAATCACCCGAAAATCGTGTTCGACCAGTCGTGGCCGGCGGCGTCGCGGCCGGTCGCCCGGCGGCTCCTCCCCGGACAGCGGCACCGCCGTGGTCACGAAAACCAGGTCGTTCCAGACGATCGGCGAGGACAGCCCTCGTCCGGGGATCTCTGTCTTCCACGTCACGCCCTCGGAGGCGCTGAAGTGCAGGGGCGCGTCGCTGACCGGCGCCACTCCTACTCCCAGCGGACCCCGCCATCCGGGCCAGTTGTCCCGAGGTCGTTGTGGCGTTCCAGCGGACGAGCCGCCTGTCGATCCGGTGGGCAGAGCGCTGCTCACCCCTGCCGGGTAGCGCGGCGCAGCGGGCACGGCGATCGATGCCAGGGAGCTTAGCAGGAGCACCGCCGGGAGGAGAGCGAACGCTTTGCCCCTGACGCTCCTGGCGCTGCGGGTACGTCCAGACGGGTCCGGTGGGGAGAGCGACGATGTCACGATGTTTGGCCCCCGAGTGAATCCGAGAAACGGACCTTGCGCGCGACATTCGTAGCACACGGCACCAGGATCTTCCAAGGACCCCGCCGGGGCGTCGGGGCGTGTTGCTCGCAGGCTGTCTCCTCAGGCCCGACTCAAGGAGCAACGAGCCTCATGAGCTGTCCGCACAGCAGGGCACCGTAGGTACCGAGCGCGTATCCGAGTACGGCCAGCAGAACGCCCACCGTGGCGAGCGACGGATGGAACGCCGAGGCGACGATCGGAGCCGACGCGGCGCCGCCGACGTTGGCCTGGCTGCCGACCGCGAGGAAGAAAAAGGGTGCTTTGATCAGCTTGGCGACGCTGATCAACAGCAGCGCATGAAAGCCGAGCCAGATCAAACCGACGACGAATAGCTCGAAGTCCTCGGCCACCGCCCTCAAGTTCATGCGCATGCCGATCGTCGCCACCAGGACGTACAGCAGCGCCGACCCGATGCGCGACGCGCCGACGCCCTCGAGGTCGCGGGCCTTGGTTGTCGAGAGCACCAGACCCGCGGTCGTGGCAATAACGACCAGCCAGAAGAACTGGCTGGTGAGCTGGTAGTCCTCCAGGTACGGGGCGTTGTTCAGCAGCCAGGGGGCGATGATGTCGGCGAGAAAATGCGACAGCCCCATGACGCCGAAGCCGACCCCCAGCACCTTCATCGTGTCGGTGAGCGAGGGGATGCGCATGATCTGGGCTTGGTAGGCTTCGACCCGCTGCTTGACGTCCTCGATGGCCGAGGTGTCGGCGCCCATGAAGCGGTCGATCCGCGCGGAACGGCCGACGCCGTAGAGCAGAAAGGCCATCCAGATGTTCGCGACGATGACGTCGACCGCGATCCACACGGAGAAGATGTCGTCCCCGACGCCGAAGATCTCCTTCATCGCCGTCTGGTTGGCACCGCCGCCGATCCAGCTTCCGGCGACCGTCGTCATGCCCCTCCAAACCGCGTCGGGGCCGGCGCCGCCGACGATCTCGGGGTTCACCGCGGAGACGATGAGTATCGCCAGCGGTCCACCGATAACGATCCCGACCGTACCGGTGAGAAACATGATTCCCGCCTTCGGCCCCAGCCGGATGATGCCCGGGATATCGATGCTCAGCGTCAGCAACACCAGGCTGGCGGGCAACAGATAGCGCGAGGCGACGAAGTAGAGCTGCGACTGGTCGGGGTCGTAGACTCCGAGGGTGGTGAAGATCGACGGTAGGAAGTAGCAAACGAACAGGCTCGGAATCACCGAGTAGAAGCGCTTCCAGAAGGGCTGCTCGCTGTGCGAAGTCACGAAGACGAACGCCAGGATCGTCATCAGGATCCCGAGGTTTGCGGCGTCGTTCGTGATCAGCGGGCCGTCCATCGCGCCGCATTCTACAGCAGCCGGCCGGCCGCTGCCGAGACCGTCGGGCGCGGCTGCATTGCAACCGGCACCAACGTCACGGGGAGGGCGTGACGGCGGCAGCCGCAAGGCACGCGCCCGATGACGCGACGCAGGCGTACCGGATCGTACGTCGAGGAGCCGTCGAGGGCGTGAAACGCCGCGGCTGCCGTCGTCACGCCCTCCCCTACTTCAGCCGACGATTGTTCCGTCGAACAGCTCGACGCTTCGCTGCACGGTCTGCTTCCAGCGGGGGTCGTGGGTGACCAGGAGAATCGTAGCGCCCGCATCGTGCAGCTCGCGGAGCATGTCGATGACCGTCTCGGCCTGGTGTGAGTTGAGGTTCCCCGTAGGCTCGTCGGCGAGGATGATCTCCGGCTCACCGACCACCGCCCGCGCCACCGCGACGCGCTGTTGCTGCCCCCCGGATAGCTGGCCGGGCATTTGCCGGGCTCGGTCGGTCATGTCGACACGCGCGAGTGCCTCTGCCACACGTTCACGACGTTGCCTGGCGGGCAGGCCCAGGTACGTGAGCGGCAGCTCGACGTTCTCGGCCACAGTAAGGTCGCCGATGAGGTTGAAGCTCTGGAAGACGAACCCGACCTCGCGGTTGCGGACGGCGGCTCGCGCACCGGCGCTGAGGTTCGACACGTCGTGGCCGTTCAGGAAGTAGGTACCTGCGGTTGGCGATTCGAGCAATCCGCAGATCGACAGCAGTGTCGTCTTGCCCGATCCGGACGGACCGTTGACGGCGACGAACTCGCCACGCTCGACGACCAGATTGACGTCTCTCAGCGCGTGCGTGGTCACCTCAGCATCGATGACGAACGCCTTGCCGATCCCGTCGAGGCGAATCAACGGCCCCTCGAAAGGCGTCCCCTCGGGCCCGAACTGGCGCTTGACGCTGGTGAATCCGACGCCTTCGCCGGTACCGCCACCGAGAATCCCACGCAGTCTTCCGAACATGGCGCCTCTACTCTATCGAATCGAAACGACCTTCTGCCTATCTCGGAATGGGCTTCGTTTGCCGTGCCCAGGAGGCCAGCTACAGGGGTATTCGTACGTGCTCCAGGATTGGAAGTTCCCCCCTCTGCTCTTGGGTGCCGCACCGACGAGCTGTAATCTTGAGACATCATGATGCTCCCCGGTACGCCGAAGCTCTCCGCGGCAGCGGCGTCGGCGTTGATCTTGTGCTCCACGCCGGCTCCTCAGTCCGCCGTGTTGCAAAGCCTCGACCCGCTTCCCGGCGATCCGCACGTGATCGTCATCATCGTCGACGGCCTGCGCCCCGACCTGATCTCGACCGAGCGCACGCCGACGCTGCAACGACTCATCGACGAGGGCGCCGCGACTTTGGAGGCGAAGACGGTGCGTCCCAGCGTCACGCTGCCGTCCATCACGTCGATGTTTACGGGCTTGCGGCCGCAGGATCATGGCATCACGTTCAACGACTACGACCCCTCCAAGGAACCGGTCGCCGCCACCACCATGTTCGATGTCGCCCACGACGCCGGCATCCGCACCGCCTTCTTCTCGGGAAAGGTGAAGCTGCGCCACGCGATCCACGTCGATTCGCTCGACGTCGAATCGGTACGTTTCCTGCCGGACGCCAGCGTCGCCTTGCTGGCGCGCGCTCACCTCAAGGAATCCCAACCCGGTCTCATGGTCGTGCATCTGCCCAACGTGGACCGCGCCGGGCACGAGTTCGGATGGCGGAGCAAGGAACAGCTCGAGACTCTCGTCGCCACCGACATCGCCATCGCATCGATCCTGCAGGTGGTCGAATCGGACGCTCTCAACGGCCCCGTGCGACTGATCGTCACCGCCGATCACGGCGGCGAAGGGAAGAACCACCAGCGGCGACGACGGGGAAACGAGACCGTGCCCTGGCTCGTCTGGGGTGAGGGCATCACAGCTCGGCCGATCGAATCCGTGGCGATCACGCTGACGGCCGCGGCGGCGTTACGGAGCCTGGGGCTGGAGATCCCGGCCAACATGGATACCGGCGGATGAACTGCAGCCGCTGATACGTTTCTGTTACGATTCAGATTCTGACTCGTCAAGGATTCTCATGAAGAGCCTCGTCGCCATCTCGCTGTTCGCGCTTCTCGTCGCCGGCCCTGTCTCGATATGGGGCACGGCCTTCGACCACCATTGCTCCGATAGCCACCACGGTGCCATGAGCCGCGCGATGGACGAGTGCCACTCCGCATCTTGCTGCATCATGGCGGCACCGGCTCGCGAGGCAGGCTCGGCCGCCGGATCCGACAAGCTGAAGCGCTCTGTTGCGGCCGCTCCCGAGAGACTCCGAACGCGCCGTCTCGGCGATGCGCCGACACACACCGTTGGCTCGCTCGTACCAGTTGCTCCGTCTCCCGCGAGCTCGCAGACCACTCCCGTCTTATTGCTCTGATTCCGGATCGGCAGGCCTGAGATCCGGTCGCCGTGCGGCGGCCGTTCGCAGTTTCTCCGATCTTCTGCGGTGTCTGCTCGGTGAATCGAGCCCGCCACCGCGGGGAGTGGATCCAAATGCAATCCCGAGCGCCAGGTCACCTGGCCAGAAGCATCTGTCCCGCGGTCCTCGGGACGATCGCTGCCGTCTTCTTGGCGGCGGCTCCCACGGAAGCTTTGCCCCAGGCCGGCGATGGCTCGCTGCCGCTGCCGGCGATGCTGGACCGCGCACTACAAGCAAACCCGGAGATCCTCGCTGCCGGTGCACGCATCCGGGCGGCCGCGGCGCGACCCGACCAAGCGGGCAGCCTGCCCGACCCGATGATCACCGGCGTATTCCGCAACGTCAGCTTCTCCGACATCACGATCGGCGACGAGATGATGTCCGGGGCCGGGCTGCGCGTCAGCCAGTCGCTGCCCTTCAAGGGAAAGCGCGACCTGCGGACGGCGGCGGCCTCCACCGGAATCGACGTCGCCGCGGCACAACTCGACGTCATCCAGCGCCGCGTCGTACGGGAGGTCACCGACGCGTACTTCGAGCTCGCCTATCTGACCCGGGCTGTCGCCGTCGTCGAAGACACGCGCGACTATCTGATCAGTCTGGAACAGACTGCGCAGGCCCGCTATGCCGTCGGTGAGGGCATCCAGCAGGACGTGCTCAAAGCACAGGTGGAGATCTCGGTCCTGATGAACCGGCTGATCACGCTGGAGCAGCAACACGGCAGCGTCGAGACGCGCCTGAACCGCATGCTCGACCAGCCCGTGACCACGCCACTCAGCTCACCTCGGCTCCCGCAGCCGCCGGCGTGGAATCTCGACCTCCAGCAGATCGAGACCGAGGCGATCACGGCTTCCGCGCTGGTGCGGGAGCGGGCCCGGCAGGTCGAACAAACGCGAGCGAGCCTTCAGCTCGCCGCGAGGGATACGAAGCCCGACTGGGTCGTTGGCGGTGGTTGGATGTACCGTGGCGAGCTGCCCGATGTTTGGGAGGTCAACGTCGGTCTGACGCTGCCGATCTACAAGGGCAGCAAGCAAGAACGCGCCATCGAAGAGGCCGAGGCACGGGTGCAGGCCCGCCAGATCGACCACCGCGACAGCACCGGCGTCGTAGCGGCAGCGGTGCGGGAACACTATTTGCACGCGGACCGAGCCGCGCGGCTGGTGCGCCTATACAGCGAGGCGACCATTCCTCAGGCAACGCTGAGCCTCGAGTCGGCCATCGCGGGCTACGAGGTCGGTCGCGTCGACTTCCTCACCGTTCTCGACAACGTCGTTACGCTCCTGACCTACCGCCTGGAACACCTGCGCCAGAGCACGGACTACCTACAGGCGATCGCGGCGATCGAGGAGCATCTGGGCAGGTCGCTGGGCGTGACACCGGCGGCAGCCTTGCGGCAACTCGGGCTATCCGACACCGGAGGCACCGCATCTTCGGAGCTGACGGGAGGTGAGAAATGAGACGAACGATTCTCGGCATGTTTACGGGATTGGCGATCGGCGCAGTGGGAGTCGTCCTCGCCCTCTACGCCGGGTGGATCCTCCTGCCTGCCTCCGCCGCCCGCGCCCCGTCGGAAGAGCCGTCCGGCAACGAGCATGCCGGCCACGACATGGAAGGCATGGCAGGTGAAAGCCCGGTGGCCGCGACCGCAACGGAAGGCTTTATCAGAGTGTTCCTGGATGAAGGAACTCCGATGTTCAGGCTGTTGTCAGAGAAGAATGTGCAGGCGTTACTGCCGGAATATACAACGAAGCTTATCGATTTGCTCAAGGCCGAAATTGGCTACGACGATACCTCTTTTTCAAAAGTGAATCAGCCTCCTCAATTATTTTCAATGCATCCTT
>CBDUAS010000217.1:0-6869 GCA_965365185.1 uncultured bacterium
AGAAGCAGAACAGGTTCATGTAGGTGGGCGTCCAAGCGTCGCCGGCGCCGTTGAATGACTGCTCCAGCACCATGCCGTAGGCGTAGAAGACGAAGCCCAGGCAGACGATGCGCAGGCATTGCACGCCCCAGCCGATGACGTTGGCGACCTCGGCTGCGCGCGCCGGGTCGTTGACGCGGGCGAAGAACGACACCAGTTGCGGCGCAAACACCCAGAACAGCACGCTGATCGTGCCCAGGCACAGCATGTTGTAGAAGGCTGCCGTCCACACGGCCTTCTCGGCGCGCTCGGGATCTTCCGCGCCGAGCGCCTGACCGACCATCGTGGCCGCCGCGTTGCTTACACCCCAGCTCGGCAGCAGCGCGAAGATGATCAGGCGGATGCCGATGGTGTAACCGGCCAGCACCTCGGCGCCGAAGCCGGCGAGGATGCGAATCAGGCCGATCCAGCTGGCCACGGCGACGAACACCTGTAGCGTGCCGGTGGCCGACAGGCGGGCCAGCCGTCCGCCGGCGCGTCCGAGCCACCAGAGCTGCGTCAGCACCGCCGTTCCGCGGCCGATGTTCGTAGCCACGGCGGCACCCTGGATGCCGAGCTCCGGCAGCGGTCCCCAACCGAAGATCAGCGCCGGGTCGAGGACGACGTTGATGCCGTTGGCGATCCACAACACGCGCATGGCGATGGCCGCGTCGCCGGCGCCGCGAAACGCGGCGTTGATCAGAAACAACAACAGCACGGTGGCGTTGCCGGCGAACATCACCCTGGTGAACGGCGCACCGCGGGTGACGACGGCCTGGTCGGCCCCCATGAGCTCGAGGATCTGGGTGGCGTAGATGGCGCCGAAGATGCCGATGACGGCGGCAATCGACAGCCCCAGGACGATCGCCTGAACGGCTGCCCGCGCGGCGCCTTCGGGGTCCTTTTCGCCGATGCGACGCGACACCATAGCGGTGACGCCGATCGACAGGCCCATCGCCACCGTATAGACGAGGTGCAAGATCGTCTCCGTGATCCCCACGGTAGCCGCCGCCCAGGCACCGAGCTTGGAGACGAAATAGATGTCGACGACGGCAAAGATCGACTCGGCGAGCGTTTCCAGCACCATGGGCACGGCAAGCAGGAGCACGGCACGACCCACCGGGCCGGTGGTGTAATCGCGCTGCACGCCGCGCAGCGCGCCGCGCAGCTCTTCCCAGAGGTTGTCGGCCGCGGGAGCGACCATCGCCTCGGTTTCGTTCGGTGCACTCATACTGATTCCGTTTTCAGTGTGCGAGCCGGTGTAGGATCGCACGGCCGCCAGGCGAAATCGCCGAGCGGCATTCAATCGATGCGAGAGGGCGAAAGATGAGCGAGCGACCCGGCGTGGGTACGGTGGGGTGGATCGACCTGACGGTCGACGACGCGGAGGGAGTGCGGGACTTCTACAGCGGCGTTGTCGGTTGGCAGACGTCCGATGTGGACATGGGGGAATACAGCGACTTCACCATGAACGCCCCGGCCACGGGTGATGCCGTGGCGGGTGTCTGCCACAAGCGCGGCGGCAACGCCGGGTTGCCCTCGAAATGGATGGTTTACTTCATTGTCGCGAACGCCGATGAGAGCGCCGCGCGGTGCACGGAGCTGGGTGGCAAGGTCCTGGTGGAGCCCAAGGACATGGGGAGCCACGGCCGCTATTGTGTCATCGAGGATCCTGCAGGCGCCACCTGCGCGTTGTTCGAGCCCGCCGAGTAGGTGCCCCGGCACGATTCCGAACCGGTTTGGCGGCCGATGCCCGGCGGCTTCGGAAGGCGACGGGGCCAGATGTCCACCGGTGTTGGCGAACGGCTTGACCGCGCGGCCGGCAGTCGCTTAGGTGACTGCTCCGCCCCGTCTCGCGCCGCCGCCGGCGGAAGTGCGGATGGGCGTCTTCTAGTATAATCCTGTCGGTTTTCCTGCCTTCGGCGCCGTGCGGGCGCCAACCCTTGCCATCACGCAGCTCATCCGATGTGATTACCGGAGGACGAACCTTGTCTGCCAACGAGACTGACGCCAAATACCTCGTAGCCGTCGTGGGAGCCGGTCCCGCGGGCCTCTACGCCTCGCGCGAGCTGGCTGCCGCCGGCTGCCGCGTGGCCCTGTTCAACCGCGACGTGAAGCCCGGCGGCCTGGCCGAGTACGGCATCTTTCACAACAAGATCAAGATGAAGACCGGTCTGCGCAAGCAGTTCGCCGCCATCTTGGCCGACCCGAACGTCGAGTACTACGGCAACGTCGTTGTCGGCGAGGACGGTGATCTTTCGCTACGGGATCTCGCCGATCTCGGCTTCCAGGCCATCCTCGTGACCGTCGGCGCGCAGGGCACCAAATGGCTCGGCCTCCCCGGCGAAGACCTCGAGGGCGTCTACCACGCCAAGGACGTCGTCTATCACTACAACCACTTGCCGCCGTTCTCGCAGATGGAGATGAAGACCGGCGAGCGCCTGCTGATCATCGGCATTGGCAACGTCATGTGCGATATCGCCCATTGGGCGGTGCGCGACCTGGGGCTAAAGGAAGTCGGTGCCATCGTCCGCCGTGGACCGGGCCAGGCGAAGTTCACGCCCAAGGAGTGGCAGGTCTTCTCCCGCAACATGGACCTGGAAGACTTCGAGGAGGAGTGGGCCCGCTGCGTGCCGAAGATGGAAGCGGTCGGCGAGGACGTCGAGGCGGCGAAGAAGGTCTTCATGGATGGCGTCGAGAAGGGCAAAGACCCGATCAGCGACACGCGCTTCTTCTATCGCTTCTTCCATTCGCCCAAGGGCATGATCGGCGAGGACGGCAAGTGCGTCGGCCTAGAGGTCGAGGAGACTTACCTGGAGGACCACGACGGTTACCTCAAGGCGATCGGCACCGGCAACACCCACGTGATCGACTGCGACAGCGTCGTCTTCTGCATCGGCGACAAGGTGGACGCTGACTTCGGCCTGCCGATCGAATGGAACGAGTTTGTCAAGAACCCGGAGCCGCGCTATCCCGTCGAGGAGATCTCCTACGAGGCGCACGACCCGGAGGGGAAGCGCGACCTGTCGAACATCTTCGTCGCCGGGTGGTCGCGCAAGGCATCCGACGGCCTCGTCGGCGTCGCCCGGAAGGACGGGACCAACGGCGCCCATGCGGTGCTGCAGTATCTCGCCGACGCGGGTGAAGCTTCTGCCACGGACACCCAGCCGCTGCAGGACAAGCTCGCGGCGCTCGACACGGTTGTTGTCCGCAACGAAGACGTTCCCAAGCTGTTCGTCGCCGAGGCCAAGATCGCCGAGCAAAAGGGCGTCGAGGAGTTCAAGTACGACACCAACGAGGAGATGCTCGCAGCGATCGTCGGCTGAGCGGAGTTCAGACGAGTCGTGCTTCGCCCTCCGCGCTGCGCGCGTCGGGCGGCGGATCCTTGTGCACGCGCTCGTGTACCGTCGCCCGAACGGCCTGGTGATCGAGGCCGAGCAGATGGCAGATCTCCTCGAACCACGAGCTCTCGAAGAACTCTCGCGGGTCGTTTTCCTCCACCATGCCGCGCATCCGCTTGCTCTGAGCAGTGGTGCGGCGGTCGCGACCGCGCAGGTTTTCGAGGTATTCGTAGTCGCGGATGGCCGTCTCGAGGATGGCGAACAGCATGGCGCGGCAGGCATCGGGGTCCCATTCGCGCGCCGGTCGCTTCTTTGCGAGCTCTTCCAGTTGGCGCTTCTCGTGCTCGGGAATGCGGGTGGGCAGCAAGCGTGTACGGTACAACGGAACACCTCCAGATCGCCCTCGGGGAGACAAGGGCGGGTTTCTCCACGTCGTTGTCGGGAGCGACGCGCGAACCGAGAATCGTCCCATCGGGCCCGGTGGCGGTAAATACGTGCGACTACTTAACGCCGTAGGCAGATCGCCAGATCGTGCGGGTCAGGTCCGCGATTGCAGCACCTTGCGCACAAGGTCGGGGAGGGAGTCGGCGCGCATCTTCGACATGACGCGGGCCCGGTGGATCTCCACGGTCCGTGGACTGAGGCCGAGCTCGGAGGCGATTTGCTTGTTCGCCCGCCCGTCCACGACTTTCTCCATGACCTCGATCTCGCGGCTCGTGAGCGTGTCGATGCGGGCCTGAATGCGGGCCCGTGCGGCCGAGAGCTCGCGGTTCTCGCTGTCGCGATCGAGGGCGGCGTGCACCCGGTCGATGAGCTCCTGGTCCCGGAAAGGCTTCTGCAGAAAATCCACCGCGCCCGCTTTCATCGCCTTTACCGCCATGGGCACGTCCCCGTGGCCGGTGACGAAGATCACCGGGATGGTGGCACCGAGCGCGTTGAGGTGCTCCTGCAACTCGAGTCCGCTCATCCCCGGCATGCGGATGTCGAGGATGACGCATCCCGGCTGTTGCGGGTCGAAGTCCTCGAGAAACTCGGCGGCCGAGTCGAACGATTCTGCGCGCAAGCCCATCGAGCGGATGAGCATCTCCGTCGACAGGCGCACGGCTTCGTCGTCGTCGACGACGAAGATGATGGGGTCACTGGTTGCCATGATAGAAAATCTGTTTCCGGCGATGGCGAATGTCAATCCGCACGGTCGCCCCGCGGGTCCGTCCGATCAGGTGAATCGCGGGATGATGCGTGGAACGTCACGGGCGTAGCGGGCGTACGCGTTGCCGAATCGCGCCTGCAGCTCTCGCTCCTCGAGTAGCATCAGTGCATACAGAACCGGCACGAGCAGCAACATCACCGCATAGCCGGCCAGGTAATTGGCGACCAGCGCGATTCCCGCGCCGCCGACCATGACGCCGAGATACCTGGGGTGTCGGACGCGCGCGTAGATGCCCTCGGAAAGCAGCTCCCCCGGGCCCTGTTGTTCCGCCTTCAACTCCGGCACGCCGACGAGCGTGCGCAGCGACAGATGGCGGCGACATTGGACCTCCACCACCACGGCGACGGCGTAGAGTACCAGCCCGACCACGATCAGCGTCGGACGCGTGCCGTACTCCACCGACAAAATGGTGTCGCGCGACCGAAACAGCAGATACATGACCGCGACCATGGCCGGTAGGTTCACCGCGTAGGTGACGGTCGCGCCCGCCCGCCGCCAGAAGCCGATGAACGGGTGCACGACGAACCAGAACAAGAACGCGGGCGGATACATCGCCACCAGGATCAAGGCGAGGTAGTACCGAACCGAGTCCACGACGGAGCCTTCAGGACTGGCCGTTCACCGACAGCAGCTCGACTTCGAAGATCAGTGTGGAGTTGGGTCCGATGGCGCCCGGTGGGGGCGTGGCGCCGTAGCCGAGGTCGCCCGGGATGAAGAAGCGGTACTTGCCGCCGGTCTTCATCAACTGCACGCCCTCCGTCCACCCGGGAATCACTTGGTTGAGGGGGAACGTAACCGGCGCTCCCTTGTCGTAGGAGCTGTCGAAGACAGTGCCGTCGATGAGCCTGCCCTCGTAATGCACCGTGACCTGGTCGGTCGCCTCGGGCGACATGCCGGTTCCCTCCTCGATGACCTCGTACTGCAGCCCACTGTCGAGGACGACGATGCCCGGGTTCCCGGCATTCTCGGTCAGAAACGCATCGCCGGCGGCCTTGTTGTCGGCCCCCTCGGTTGCGAGGCGCTCGTTTTCCGCCGCCATCATTTGCTGCTGAAACTCGGTCATCGCAGCCTGCATCTGTTCGGCCGTGAGCTTGCCCTCCTCGCCGGCGAAGGCGTCACGCAGGCCGGCGACGAGCTGGTCGACATCGATGTCCGCCCCCTGCGATCCGAGCTGCTGCCCGGCGGAGAAGCCGATCGCGTAGCTGGCGCGCTCCTGGACCGACTCCGCTCCGGAGAGCTCGCCGCCGGCGGGGCCGGAAGTCCCGTTGCTGCAGCCGGCTGCGGCAACCGCGAGCACGACAATGGAAGAAAGCGATAAGGGTTTCATGCAGGAAGTCCTCGGCTGAAGGGCGAAACCAGGTGTTGGCGTCGCGGGCGAGGTTCTATTCTACGCTGTCGGCGCCGCGCTCACAGCTTGCCGCCCTCTGATCCAGTTCGTAGCAACCTTCAGCTAGCGCTGGCCCTCGGCTCCTCTGCCGCTTCCCCTCCATTCGAGGTCCGGCTGCAAGATGGTCGCCTGGTTGACGATGTTGAAAGCGTTGATCACGTACGCCGGCCAGGCCCCGGGCCCTACGCCGCCGGTGATCTCCCATCTGGCAGGGTCGGTCTGGATGAACCCCACCTCCATCTGGCCCATCACGGACGTCGACTTCAGGATGCCGCCGTAGGTGTTGTACACCCAGATCTCGGATCTCAACCCGCCCGCCCGGATCCCGTCCGGACGTCCGAGCACGACCCACACCCGGCCGCGGTCGGAGCGCCAGCCGCGCGGAAACTCGGCAAAGCGTTCGTTCGCCGAGGCCACGCGGGTATAAAAACCTTCCTGGAACGGGTTCCGCCGGTCGCGCAAGTCGTCGTCGCGACGGTCCCAGAACCACTGGATGAAGTCGCGCTTGTCCTCCTCGCTCTCGACGTCTTCCCACACGTCGCGCTCCTCGCGGGTGAAGAGATAGTCGACCGGGCCTCGGCGCCAGTCGTCGATATTGCTCTCGAAGAACCGCATCGCCTCCGCCGGGTCGGTCGGCATCTGTGGGGCCGCGCCTCCCGGGGTGGAGGACGCGAGGACGATGCCGAGCACGGCGAAAACGAGCGGCAGGAAGCGTCTACCGCGCCGGCCAGCGCTCATCGAGGATCTCCTTTTCGTCGGGTGCGATCGGCTGCTGCCTGTGCGCCGATCTCTCGAGTAGACGTTACAGCGCAGAGGCGCCGCTTTCACGTCGGACTGCGAGCCGGGCCGACGCTTGCAGCGCCAGCCGGTAGCCGATCATGTAGGTGGCGGCCATCGCCGCCTGCAGGCGTAC
>CBDUAS010000218.1:0-6812 GCA_965365185.1 uncultured bacterium
GCCTGATCGGTCGCCGCGGCCGCCGCGGGCGCGCATGTCGGCGCGCCGACATCCGCCGCAGAGCGAAGTTCCCGCTCACTCCGGTGGGGGGTGGTCGAGCTCCTCGATTGCCTCGCGGAGCGTCTGCTTGATCTCGGGCACCGTGATTTCCGATCGGGCCAGGTACAACGTCAAGGTGATGCCGGTCCCGGAGCGGTAGGTGATGCGACGCCCTCGGTCCGCTGCCGGTTCCGGTGCCGCATCGGCGGCAGCATCAGCGTCACCTTCTCCCCGTCGGATAGCGCGCAGGTCGTCGCGGGTCAGTCCCTCCTCGATGATGCGCCGAACGAGCTCCGCCTGATCCTCAGGGTCGTCGACCCGGGCGACCTCGAGCAGGATCGACTTGGACAGCACGTCCGCCTCTTCGAGCTGCTGTCTCAGCTCCTTGGGTATCTCGGAGAGCGACAGGGTTTCCGTAATGCTCGTGCGCGCCTTGCCGATCTTCTTGGCGACTTCTTCGTGGGTGTAGTCGAAACGATCAACAAGCGCTCGCAGGCCCTCGGCTTCCTCGAACGGCGAGAGGTCTTTGCGCTGGAGGTTCTCGATCAGGGCGATGGTCAGCACCTGCGCGTCGTCGACGTCCAGCACGATGCAAGGGACCTCTTCGAGCCCCGCCTCGACCGCAGCGCGATAGCGCCGCTCTCCGGAGATGATCTGAAAGCCGGTCGGCTCTCGGCGCACGAGCAGCGGCTCGAGCACGCCCACCTCACGGATCGAAGCGACGAGCTCGTCGATGGCGTCGAAGAGCTGCCGAGGTTGGTGCGGGTTGGGAATCAGCGATTCGACGGGGACTTTCTCCCCGATTCCCTCCGCGTGCCGTGCGGCGAGCTGCTCGACGAAATGATGATCGTGGCGCATCCGCGTCGTCGCCGGCAACCCTCGTTGTTTAGGCACGCTGCATCACCTCCTCACCCAGTTTGGCGTACTGCTTGGCTCCGCTCGATCCCGGGGCGTGGCTGAATATCGATTCTTTGTACGCCGGGCTCTCTTCCAGGCGGACGCTCTTCGAGATCATGGTATCGAACACCTTGTCGCCGAACACCTTGCGGACCTGCGCAACGACGTCGCGACCGAGAATCGTCCGGTGATCGTGCAGGGTTATCAACACGCCGAGCAACTCGAGCGAGGGATTGACGTATTGCCGAATTCGGTCGACCGTCTCCAGCAGGTCGTCCGTCCCCTCGAGCGACAGATAGGACGACTGGATGGGCACGAGCAGATGGGTGGCGAGCACCAGCGCGCTGACCGTCAGCAGACCCAGGGTCGGCGGTGTGTCGATGACGACGTACTGGTACCTGGGTACGATCGGGCGGACCTCGTCACGCAGCCGGTAGTGCCCGTCAAACTCTCCGAGAAGCTTGCCCTCCAGCTTGGCCAGGGAAATACGCGCGGGTGCGACGTCGAGGTTCTCGTCGGACGTAGGCTTGATGATCTCGTCGATGCCGACGCCGGGTTCGGCGAGGACGTCGTAAATCGACTGCTGAACGTCATCGAGCTCCAGGAACGACAACGTGCTGTGCCCCTGGGGATCGAGGTCGAGGAGGAGCGTTCGCTGTCCTCTGCGGGCCAGAGCGGCGGCCAGGTTGATGGACGTCGTGGTCTTGCCGACGCCCCCTTTTTGATTGGTGACCGCCAGGATCATACAGCTCAGCGCACGGGATACTCAGGACGTCGGCGGGCGTTGACGAATGCGAGAATCTCGTCCTGGGAGGTCCTCTCGCTCCGGCAACGCGATGCTAGCCGCGATGTTAGCGGAGTGTCAAGCGAGGCGATCCACGATGATGTCTGCGCCCGGAAAAGGCGGCGGACCTGCGTCCGCTGCGAGTCGATCGTCCCCACTACATCTCGTACTTCGAGAAGTCGTCCGGGTCGAGGTTTTCGAACCACTTGCGCAGGCGCTCGGAATCCGAGGGCTCGCCGTCCTCATCGAGAGCACGAGATTGATCGAGAACCTGCTGCTCGACGTAGATCGGCGCTTCGGTACGAAGGGCAAGCGCGATGGCGTCACTCGGGCGGGCATCGATGGCGCGCGACGAGCCATCGACTTGGAGGTGGATCTGGGCGAAGTACGTGTTGTCGCGCAGTTCGGTGACGACGATCTTCATCACTTTGGCGCTGAGCGACTCGAGGAGGTTGCGCAGCAGGTCGTGCGTCATCGGCCGCGGCGTGTCGATGTCTTCGATCCTCAGTGCGATGGCGTTGGCCTCGAATATGCCCACCCAGATCGGCAGCACTCGTTCCTCGGTCTCGTCCTTGAGGATGACGATGGGCATGTTGGTGACCGGATCCACCATCAGGCCCTTGATCTTCATCTCGATTTCCATGCGGCAACCTCTCCACCAGCGTGTCACTCGACTATAGGGGCGCCCAGGGGGGACGGTCAAGGAAGCAATTCGGTCTCCGCCACACGGGGCGCGATCAGCGTGGTTCGCCGCAGCCGGTGCCGTAGAGACTACGGGCTGCGGCGTGCGTGATCCGCACGTCGATGAGTCGACCGATCAGCTCACCGGATCCGGCGAAGTTGACGATCTGGTTGGAGCTCGTCCGCCCGCAGACGTCGTTTGCCGTTCGCCTGCTGTACCCGTCGACCAGGACCTCTACGGTGCGTCCGATCCACGCCGCGTTACGGCTCTGCTGGATGCCCCTCTGTAGGTCCTGCAGCTCGATGAGACGCCGCCGCTTCGTGCCCGGATCCACGCTGTCCTCGTACATCAACGCCGCCGTGTCCGGACGCGGCGAGTACTCGAACGAATAGAATGAGTCGTACTGTGCGGTGCGCACGAGATCGAGCGTGGCATCGAAGTCGGCCCTGGTCTCTCCCGGAAACCCGACGATCAGATCCGTCGAGAGCCCGACGTGTGGAAGCCGCTGACGCAGCCTTTCCACCAGATCCAGGTACCCGGCCCGGGTGTAGTGCCGGTTCATCTGCCGAAGCACCCGATCGGAGCCCGACTGCACGGGCAAGTGCAGATGCTTGGCGATGCGGCTGCGCTCCGCCATCGCGTCGATAAGCGCCGGCGAGAGGTCCTTCGGGTGCGAGGTGAGAAAGCGGATGCGCCCCACCCCGTCGACCGAGTCGGACGCGGACAGTACGTCGTCGAGGCGCTCCAGGAGGCCGGGGAAATCCAGCTCCGCATCTTCGTCCACCCAGGAGTTGACGTTCTGCCCGAGCAGCGTGACTTCCCGGTATCCTCGGGCGCTCAAGCCGCGCACTTCGTCGACGATATCCTCCGCCCGGCGGTAGATTTCCAGCCCGCGGGTGGACGGCACAATGCAAAAGGAACAGTAGTTGTTGCATCCCTCCATGATCGTCACGTAGGCCTTCACGCGATCCTGCCGCTCCGCATCGGAGGCATCGAAGTCGATGAAATCGTCGACGATCACCTGGGCACCGCGGCCCTGCTCCAGCGCATCGAGCACCGCGGGGAGCGCCCGGATGGCGCGCGTCCCGAGCACGAAGTCCACGGTCGCCTCTCGCTCGACGATCTCCTCCCCGCGTTGCTGGGCGATGCACCCGGTGACGCCGATACGAACCGGTTGCCTGCCCCGAACCTGCCGGTCCGGGGCCTTCAACTTGCGCAGTCGGCCGAGCTCCGAAAACAGCTTGTCTTCCGCCTTCTCGCGTACGCTGCAGGTGTTGACGAGAACGACGTCCGCCTCTTCCGGCGTTTCGGCGGCCACCAGGCCCAGTCGCCGCATCTGCCCGGCGTAGATCTCCGAGTCGTGGACGTTCATCTGGCAGCCGTAGGTGCGGATCCAATACCGCCCACGCACTTGCGCCTCGGGGGTTGCCGCGGACGGGGTCTCGCAGGTACTCAGCGCCGTCTTGTCTGGATCGAGCATTTTGTGCCGGGGGCGTTCGCGGGGGAGCTTCGTGGGCACGACGGGGGACGCGAGGCCGGATTATAACAGCCCGACCAGCGCCCGGAGCGCCTCTTCGCTGACCGCTCCACGCCGCAGCAGCCGGGGGCGGGGGCCGCACAGGTCAAGCAGGGTCGACGGCAGCCCGCCGCTGGGACGTCCGCCGTCGACGACGACGGGGACCTGTTTGCCGAACGCCGCACGCACGGCGGCGGCGTGGTCGGAAGCCGGTTGGCCCGTGCGGTTCGCCGAAGTCCCCGTGATCGCCGTTCCGCATGCTCGGATCAGGGTTCGGGCAAGAGGATGAGCACAAACGCGGATGGCGACGCCGCCGCCGGGTCCGCGTAGCGGTGCCGGAAGATCGCGCTTCGCCGGCAGCACCAGCGTCAGCGGACCCGGCCAGAAATGGGCCGCCAGCCGATCGAAGCCCTGCGGGAAGTCGTCCACCCAGGTCGCGAGCTGATCGATCGAATCGGCCAGAAGAAGAAGCGGCTTTCTCGCCGCATTACGACCCTTGAGCTGCGACAGCGACCGCAAGGCACTCGGGTTCTGCGGATCCACCCCCAGCCCGTAGTAGGTTTCCGTCGGGAAAGCCACGATTTGCCCGGCCGCGACGGCCGCCGCAGCGGCCGCGATCTGCGCGGCGGTCGATCGCACCTCCTCTGCCGGCGGCTGCTTGCCAGGTGACGCCATCACCGCGATCCCTCAATCCGCCGCGCCATTGTCCGGATCGGCTGGCGGGCCGAGCCAGCGCGCCAGCATCAACGTGATGTCGTCATCCCGCTCCTTGCCGGCGCGGAACCCCCGCGCATGGCGCCGAACGATGTCGATGATCTCGTCGAGCGACTTGTCCCGATGGGCCCGCACGGTGGCGCTCAGACGCTCGACGCCGAACTCCTCGCCCTGGGGATTCGTCAGCTCCGTCAGCCCATCCGTGTAGAAGACCAGGATGTCTCCCGGATCGAGTTGCATCGTGCGGTCGGCGTAGGCGGAGTCCTCGAACGCCCCGAGAATGAGCCCGGAGCTGGGCAGGTCCTGGTCCTCGTCACGTCCGACACAAAAAGGCGGAACGTGGCCGCCGTTGGCGTACACCAGTGTGCCGTTCACCGGATCGAGCCGCGCCAGCACGGCGGCTACGAACTGGTTCGCTGGCGTCGATTCGTGCAGCAGCCGGGCCATCGAAGTGAGCAGGTACGCCGGCGAGCGCTGCGAGTCGACGTTCAGCCGGATGGCGCTGCGCACCGCTTGCATGAGCAACGCCGCCGATATGCCATGGCCGGAAACATCGACCAGCGCCAGCCCCACCTGACCATCGTCCCGTTCGAAGTAGTCGAAGTAGTCGCCGCCCACGACGTGCGAGGCAACGTTGACCCCGGCGGCTTCATAGTTGGGGCCCCGAAGGCCTCCCGACGGCAGCGCCGCGCTCTGAATCTGGCGGGCAAGCTCGATTTCGTAGTCCAGGCGCGCGCGTTCACGCTCACGCTCGTGCAGCCTGGCATTGGTGATTGCCGACGCGACGTGCTCCGCGAAGATCTCCAGGAGCACGACCTGACGATCGTTGTACGCGTGGAGCTCGTCGGATTCGACGGTGATCACACCGATGACGTGGTCGTCGCGGATGATCGGAACAGCCACTTCGGAGCGGGTCGAGGGACGCGCCTCGATGTAGCGCGGATCGTCGCGGACATCGCCGACGTTCACGCTCTGCTTGTTTTTCGCCGCCCAGCCCGTGATGCCCTTACCCGGACGCTCCCGTAAAAGCTCCGCGGCACCGTCCGCGTATCCGCGGTGTTGGATGTCCGTCAGGGCGCCCGAACGGCGATCGAACAGGTAGATGCCGACCGCGTCGTAGGGCACGACTTTGTCGAGCGTGGTCAGCAGGGTTGCCATTACGTCTTCGAGGTCGAGCTTCCCGCTGACGGCGCGCGCCGCGTCGAGGAGCAGCTCGCGCTCGCGAACGTCTGCGTGCAGGCGACGCACCAAGAGCGCGTTTTCCACCGCGACCGCCAGCTCGTGTGCCACGCCGGCGAGAAACGCTAAGTCGTCCTTGTTGAAAGGCTCCGGTCGCTCCCGAATGGCCTCGATCAGGCCTCGGAGCCGATCGCGGCGGCGCATGGGCACGGCGATCAAAGCACGCGTGCGCGTACCGAACTGTGCGTCGAGCTTGCCGGCGAAGCGCGGCTCGCGCTCGACGTCGTCCACCAAGACAGCTTTGCCGGTGCTCAGCACCAGCCCGCTGAGGCCGAGAGCGATCGAGGCGACGCCGTGCTCCACGGCGCCACCTCGCCGGGCAAAGGACACTTGCAGGTGCTCGGCGCTGTCGGCGTCGGTCTCGCGCACGAATACGGACACCGCATCCGCGCCGATGGTCTCCCCAATGAGCTCGAGGACCTGCTCGACAGCCGCCTCCGGCGTCACCGAAGCGTTCAAGGCGCGCGCGATCGCCAGCATCGCGTCATCGCGATTGCGGGTCGGTACGCTCATCGGTCCGCCGGCCCGGCCACCACGGGACCGTTCGCTTCGCCGAGGTGTCCGGTGTCGTTGAGGGCGCGCAGGTAGATGCGCTCCGGTCTCGCCTCCAGCACCGTCAGGCCCACGTTGCTCATCGGAAGAGACCGATAGCTCGCCATGCTCAGCGCCAGCGCGTCAATCACGGCGATTCGAACCACGCCGTCGTGTGTCACCAGCAGCACGGTCTCGCCGTCATGCTCCCGCAGCAAGGCTTCGACGCCGCGGCGAACGCGTTCGCGAGCGGCATCGAGCGACTCGATGTCGGGGAGGTGGACCCGCGCAGGGTCGGAGCACCAGAGATCCCACACCTCCGGCTCGCGTGCCTCGATCTCGGCGGCGGTCAACCCCTGCCAACGCTCGAGGTCGAATTGGACGAAAGACATGGTCGCTCAGACAGGATG
>CBDUAS010000219.1:0-6809 GCA_965365185.1 uncultured bacterium
CTTTCTTGGTCGCCCGCCGCGGCCGCGCAGCAGCAGCTCTTCAGCTTCAGGGCGCACGGAACGTGGACCTCTCCGACGGGCGAGTTCGACGTTTCGAGCCCAGAAGGCCAGCGCATCGTCGCCAGTGCCAACCAACCGGTCGGCTTTGCGCTGGCGATCGAGTATCGACCGATCGAGCGCGTCGGCTTGGAATTCGGCGGCATGTACGCACGGCCGACAGTCGACGCGGCCTCCGTGTTCCAGGGCGATCGCACGGAAGCCAGAGGCGACCTGCTGTTCATGCCGCTGAGCGGAACCTTCAACTTACACATGACTCCCGAGCGTGCGATCGACATCTACGCCGGGGCGAGCTTTCTCTACGCCGTGTACGGCGACCTCGACCTGACCGTCCCCGGCGAGGGGCGCGCTTTCCTTCGTGGCCACAATGACCCCGGCTGGGGCATGCACCTGGGCGTCGACGTGCCGTTCGGTCGGGCCGGCTGGAACTTCAGTGCCGCGATCAAGTACATGAGCACCAGCTACAAGTTCAGCGACGTCGAGGACGGCATGGACTTCGAGATGAAGTTCAACCCGTTCGTCCTGTTCATCGGTGTCAGCGGCCGCTTCTGATGAAACTCCTGCTCGGCGTACCGATTCCCGATGCGCCGGCAATGTCCGCCATCGGCGCCGCGATCGGCCTGATCGCGGCGCTGGAGGCGCTTCCCGGCATCGACCACCGGTCCACGGCGATCGGGCTCACCACCGCGCTCGTGCTGGTCGGCACCTCCGTTGCGTCCGGCCTGGCGGCAAGCGCGCGACGTGGCCGCGACGAGTCGGAGTCGTACCCGCAGTCGTGCTCACCCACCGGCGTTCCGTTCGCCATCCTCCTCGGCTTTGTGTACGCGGCCCTGTGCGGGTTTGCGATTTCGGCCTTCAAGTCCGCGTGGATCCTCGACGCCGAGCTGATGGTCACAGCCGTGCTCCTGGGGTCCGCCTTCGCCGCTGCCTTGGGTGCCTTGCTCGGCGTCACCAGGCCGGGTCGCCGGCGTCTCGGCGACTTTTCGTTGATAACGTTCTTCGTGCTCTTCGCTCCGGTGCCGGTATGCTGCCGCGAGCAGCTGCCGAAAGCCCTTTGTCGTGTCGTTGCCTGGTGGCCGAGCGTCGCCTTGACCGACCTGCTGTGCGCGGCGTTCGAGGAACGCTCGCCTGATCGGGTGCTCCTGGCAGACAGGATGACCCTGCTCGCCGCGACCGGCGTCCTGCTCGCCGCCGTCGTGTATCGCACGGCGCGACGCCGCGTCGCCGGGGGGTTGTGATAGCTTCGAAACTCGCCGTTGTCGCGGTCGCTCGCCAGACCTCGGGGACATCAGGTGCCGAACAGGGGACAGCGAACACAGGATGATGCCGAAGCCCTGAGGCTGACCGCGGCCGGTGACTTCTCTGCTTTCGAGCTCTTCGTGGAACGCCACGAGGCCGCGGTGCTGCGATACGTGCACGTTCTCTCGGGTGACCACGCAACGGCCGAAGATGCGTTTCAGGAGACCTTCGTAGCGGCTTGGAGGGCGGCCGGCAGCTTTCGGGGGCGGGGCTCGGCGAGGGCCTGGCTGCTGACGATCGCCCGCAACGCGGTGCGGCGCCAATACCGGCGCCGGGTCGGCGAGCCGCAGTCCGAGATGTCCCTGCAGGATCTGGGCGCCTTCGCCGGCTGGCGTCAGGAGTCGGCCGAGTTGATCGAAGATCGGGTCTTGCGGCGCGATCTGGTCGAGAAAGGGTTCGCGGCGCTTTCTGCGGCCGACCGTGAGCTTCTCGTCCTTCGTGACCTGGAGGGGTTCACCGGTGAAGAGGTCGCCGCTATGTTGGACCTGTCGCTGGCGGCCATGAAGAGTCGCCTGCACCGCGCCCGGCTCCGGTTCATGGGCCACCTTCGAGGAGAGCTCGATGCAACAGGGTGAGCGAGTGGTCGGGGGCTTGCGTTGCAGCGAAGTGCTCGCGGATCTGTCCGACTACATGGACGGCCATCTTTCCGCGGCGAGGGCCGGGAAGATCGAGGCACACCTGCGCGGGTGCGACTGGTGCGAGCGTTTCGGGGGACGCTTCAAGTTGGCGGTAGCGGCGCTGCGTCGGGAGCTCGGGAAGGCCGACGATGTGCCCCGAGAGATTCGCGCGCGCCTGCGAGACCGCCTTCGTCGAGAGACCGACACCGACCCGGAAAGCGCATAGAGCCCGGATCGCACGAATCCTCTGCGGCCTGATCTGGCTCTCTTTCACGAGAGGGCAAGCCCGCCGGCGGATCGCCACCGGAGAAGGTGAAGGCCAGTGTCGGCAGCACGATCCGCGCAACGGACCTCGCGGCCCCGTTGCGGTTTCGCGCGGGCCCCGGTCGCCGCGAAAGCCGACCGCACCGTGCCCGCAAGGGAACGGGTCGGCGGCGAAACGAGGAGGAACACGCTCATGCAGCGTTGCTTCACAGATGGTGCCAACAGAAAAGTGGCTGTTCTGGCAGTGCTCGCCCTGGCTGCCGCCGCAGGTGCGTGCGGGCCATCGACCGAAAGCCCGGTCGCGCCCCAGCAGGATTTCAACACGGCGGGCGTGGTGGCTGGAGAAGCGAGTTTTCGTAGCCTTAACTTCGCCGCTCACCTCTCGGGCGGGCCGGCTGCCACCGACAGCAAAGGGCAGGGGCAGGCGACGGTCAAGTTCAACGCCGACGAGACCGAGCTCAGCTTTCGGCTGAACGTCGCCAATATCGAAAACGTCACGATGGCGCATATTCACGTCGCCCAGACGCCAGGTGGCAACGGCCCGCCGGTTGTCTGGCTCTATCCGGACGGTCCGCCGGCGCAACTCATAGCCGGCCGATCCGACGGGACCCTGGCGGCCGGAACAAGGACTGCCGCGGATCTGGTCGGACCGCTGCAGGGACAGTCGTTGGCGGACCTGGTCGTGGCGATCCGCGAGGGTCGTGCGTACGTCAACGTTCACACCACCCAGCACCCACCGGGAGAGATCCGCGGCACGCTGCGATAGACGGTCCCGGACGGTGGGCCGGTCTGGCTCGACCGGCCCACCGAGGGTGGCTGAAACGACCGTTCTCCCCGCGTCGCACTCGCCGACGCGCTGGCGCAGCCTCGACCCCGCCGACGTCGAGCCATACGGGGACCGGCCGAGAGCGACCGGTCCCGTGCGGCTACAACCTCCATCGAGATCGGTAGATAATCGGCCTGTCGATGGGCCTCTACCGTGAGCCCATACTCAGTAGAAGTTGCCATCTCGATGAGCTACGACCCGGAGGCGATGCATGAGAGGCAAGGCGATCTGCGCTGCGTTCATCCTGCTCACGATCCTCGCCCACCCGCCGGAGTTGCGGGCCCAGAGGGTGACCTATCCTGCCGAGGAGTTCGCCGCTCGGCGCCAGGCGCTCTGTGACGCCATCGGAAACCAAGATCTCGTCATGCTCGTCGGCAAGACGATGACGCAGCCGGGGGTTCGCTTTCGCCAGGACAACGACTTCTTCTACCTGACCGGCGTCGAGGACCTGAACGCCGTGCTCGCCATCGACGCCGGCGGCTGCGAGGCCAGCCTGTTCCTTCCCGCCCAGACCGAGCGCGAGGCAAGCCGCGACGGGTGGAACCTGCTCTACCAGGAGGGAGCGGCCGCGGAGCACGGTTTTGCCGCGATTCATCCTCTCAGCTATCTGCAGGAGTACCTCTCCCGCAAGCGCAACGCTACGTCTCAGACTCTGTACGTGCGGATGGCCGAGGCTACCGAGGTCGACCAGAGCCGCGGCGACACCGCCATTTTCATCGCCCGCCGGATGGCCAACCCGTGGGGCTCGTATCCGTCCGAAGACGCTTGGAGGGTCGAAAAGCTGCGGCAGACCTTCCCCTACTACGAGCTGAAGGACATCAGCCCCCACATCGATGCCCTGCGCATGATCAAGAGCGATCGGGAGATCGAGACCCTGCAGGGCAACGGCTGGGTGAGCGCCGAGGCCCACCGCCGGGCGATGGAGGTGACCCGGGTCGGCGGATGGGAGTACGAGATCGAGGCCGAAGCCACCTACGTCATGCTGAAGCACGGCGCGGAAGGGGCCGGCTACCCGGCCATCGTAGGCTCGGGCCCGAACTCCAACGCCTGGCATTACAACGACAGCGGCCGGCAGCTGCAAGACGGCGACATCATCGTCATGGACTACGGCGCCTCGATGGGCTACCTGACCATCGACATCACCCGCACGTGGCCGGCCAACGGCAAGTTCACCGAGCTCCAGGAACGCGCCTACCGCTGCGTTTTGGAGGCGGAGAAGGCGATCATTGCCGCCATGAAGCCGGGCGTGACGCGCCGGGAAACGCGTGAGATTGCCGCCGCCATCTTCGAGAAGTGGGGCTTCGACAACCAATATCCGGGCGGCGCCGGCCACTTCGTCGGCATGAGCGTGCACGACGTCGGCGATTCCGACTTGCCGCTGCAGCCCGGTATGGTGATCGCGGTCGAGCCCATCATCGACATCCCCGAGGAGGAGCTCCACGTACGCATCGAGGACACCGTCCTGATCACCGAGACGGGCAACGTGGTGCTGTCGGCGCACGTCCCCAAGGAGATCGACGAGGTGCTGGCGCTGGTGGGTACGCGGGCCTCGTCGTCGGTTCGAGCTCCCAGGTGAGAGCCCTCGCGGTGCCTAAGGCCGAACCTCGAGTTGTCACGCGAGAACGGGAGCGCTAGCGTGACGATGCATCGGGTCCGCGGGTGTGACCGCGCGACCCCTCCCCCCGGCGATGAGCGTGCCTCGGACGATGGAGGTTCCGGTGAGGCCACGTCACGTCGCTGAGGTTTTCGTCATTGTCGCCTTGAGTGCGCTGCCCGCCCATGCCCAGAACCACGCGCCGCACTACGTGCTGGACGCGTTCGGCGGGGTGCACGCGGCCGGGGGCGCGCCCGCGATCGTTCCGGCGCCCCCTTATTTCGGTTTCGACGTGGCCCAGAGCATCGAATACATCCCCATCGGCACCGCTGCCGCATCGGGGGACGGCATTCTCGTGCTCGACAAGTGGGGCGGCGTGCACCGTGGAGGCGCCTTGGCCGCGAACCCGCCGTCCAGCTCGCCCCCGTACTTCGGTTTCGACGCCGCTCGCGACATCGTCTTCCGGGACGTACCGCCGAGGATCGTGGCGGCGAGCGCCACATCGGTCGTGGATCTCGCCACGGCGACCGCCGCCTACACGACCCTGGCCTCGGCAACCATCTACGCGCCGACGTCCGGATTCCTGCACGTCGTCGGGCGCTCCTACATGGCGTGCACCGGCGGTGCCGGCAAGGACCTTGTCGCTCTTTTGTCGGCCAACGTGGACGCGACGGGACCCGGGCCCGCCCTTCTACAGGGGCGGGCGGAATGGGTTGATTGTGCGCCGGCTGTGGCCGTGTACAACCCGACACGAAACCAGACCGTGTCGTTCGTCATTCACGTCAACGCCGGAGAGCACACCGTCAATCTCCTCGGACGCAAGGTGCAAGGCACGGGGGCGTTGAGGTTCGGAGACCGGACGCTCGTCGTGCAGTTCGTCGCGCAGGATTCCCACGGCCAGATCACGATGCCCGTCCCAGCAGGTTGAATCAGCGGCTGAACGACCAGGTCGCCCAGGCCCACACCTTGGTGACGTCGGTCAGCAGGGTGTCGGCCTGGTAGTAGGCGGCCTTCACGAACACCGAAAGGCGATCGAACGGTGTGTAGCGCGCCTGGAAGTCCAGCTCGGTCCCGAGCCGGTCGCCGCCACGGGCGGCGCGGAAGTAGTGAACGTCGAGCAGCCACGACCAGCGCTCGCGGTCCATGGCCAGCCGCCCGTAGATATCGTGGCTGCCCTCGGGCGGGTTGACCACCAGGCGGTCGGCGAAGCCGTTCTTGCCGTGATTGGTCCCGAGCGGCGTCTGCACGGAGCTCGTGCCGTTGCCGTCGCGGAGCTCCCACGCCGCCTGCACCGTCCACGCGCTCTTGCGCACGCCGAATCCGAGGTGCGCGTAGGCGAGGTTGAAGTCCTGCGGGTTGTCACCGTGGTCGAGCTGCCGCGCGTACTCGGCAAAGTACAGCAGATCCACCGGCCGGGTGGCGCGCTCGCCGGTGAAGCGGACGCCGTAGGTCGCCGACGAGAGCCGTGCCCGCGACGGGTCGTGCCAGTCGAGCAGGTACGCGTAGCCCGACACCGACCCGAAACCGAGGTCGCGCGACGCGTGAACCAAGTGCGCGTCGAGGCGGAAAGTAGCGCCGGTGTTGAAGTGAGCGCGGCCGAGATACGCGTAGCGAGCCCTCACGGTGTCCGTCGCTCCAATGGCGAACGACACGGCATCGAACGAGCGATGGTTCTGGCGCCATGGCGCGGTGCCGATGAAGCGTTGGTTATCGAGCGTGTAGTCGAAGCGGCCGCCACGGATTTCCAGCCCGTAGGCCCCACGATATGCCGCGAAGATCCTGTCGACTTCCACCAATCCGGGGTCGGCCACGACCGGCCGGTCGGTGATGCCGTTGTTGCTGTCGCCGAACCCGGCGTTGTTATGCAGGTCGCCGGCGCCGATGTCGGTTATCGACTCGAACGTCACGCCCACCGAGAAGCCGCGTAGTGGAGCGGTCTCGAAGGTCAGTGCGCCGCGCAGGGTCGAGGCGATGGCGTTCTTCATGAACGACTCGCTGTCGACAAACTCGACACGGTAGCGCAGATCGACTTCGAGTGTGCCCTGCTCGAGCGCTTCCTGAAGACTGCTGACGGTCGTAACCGTCGGCCCTTCCGTTGCCGTCTGGGCTGCGGCGGCGGCGCTCGCGGCACAGAGTGCCGCGAGCATGACCG
>CBDUAS010000220.1:0-6804 GCA_965365185.1 uncultured bacterium
GAAGAGGCGGCCGAGGCGGGTTACGAGGCCGCGGTGAAGGCCCTGGACGAGGCCGAGATGGAATGAGGGTCGCGGCGGCGGTCCTGCTCGGGCTCATCGCCGTTTCCGGCGGCCGGGCCCAGCCGCCGGGCGCCGCTGCGACAGCCGGTCGACGGTCGGGACTTCGTCGCCGTCGTCGATCGCGGCATGCCGTCGGGCACCCGCCTGGCTTTTTGTTCCGACGTCGCGGGCATCGGAGTCGACCCGCAGATCCGGCACGTATGCCGCGACGCAGCCCTGGAGCTGCAGCAGGCGGGAGCCTCGGTCGAGGAGATCGACCTCGACCTGTCCTACGCCTGGGACGCCTTCCTCGCCCTGCGCAGCTTGTGGATGGTGGCGCAGCAGTTTCGACGACTCGACCGCGTCGACGAGCTCGGCGCCAACCTCGCTGCCAACGTGCGCGCCGGCCTGCAGACGAGCACGCGGGAGTTGGCCGCCGCCCAGCAGACGCGCGGCAGGTTGTGGGCGCACCTCGGCGAGTTGCTGAAGCGCTTCGATTTTCTGCTGACGCCGTGTACGGCGATACCGCCGTTTCCGGTAAAGGAGAACTACCCGCGGCGAATCGGCGAGCGCGAGATGCCCACGCACATCGACTGGGTCGCGCCGACGTTCATTCCCAGCCTTTCCGGATTGCCGGTGGCGTCGGTTCCCGCCGGGCTCGACAGCGCCGGGCTGCCGGTGGGAGTACAGATCATCGGCGGCCCGCAGAGCGAGGAACACGTGCTCGCGGTGGCCGCGGAGTTGCAGAATGCGCGGCCGATCGGTTCACCTCCGCTCGCCTGACGAACGCCGCTATGTGCGCCGGGCGATCCTCCCGGACGTTTCTCAGACGGGCACCAGCGTCGGGTAGTCCGGCTCCCAGATGAGCTGGTCGACCAGCTCTTCGACGGGTGTGTTCGGATCTTCCTGGGAAAGCCCCTCTTCGATGGCCTGCCGGCCGACGGCGTGGGCTATGCTGCGGGTGATCTTCCGCATGTCGGACAGCGGCGGGTACAGCTTGCCGGCCTCCATGTCCTGCGTCGACACCTGTTCGGCGAGATCGCGCGCAGCGGCGGTGAACATCGAGTCGGTCACCTTCCGGGAACGCACGGCAAGGGCGCCGAGGCCGACGCCGGGGAAGATGTAGACGTTATTGCCCTGGCTGACGTGAATCGTACGACCGTCGTATTCGACCGGGTCGAAGGGGCTGCCGGTGGCAATCAAGCAGCGTCCCTCGGTCCATTCGACCACGTCGGCGGCGTGCGCCTCGCTGTTCTTCGTCGGGTTCGACAGCGGGAAGATGACCGGCCGCTCCACGTGCTTGGCCATCTCCCGAATCATCGACTCGGTGAACGTCCCCGGAACGCCGCTGGTGCCGACGAGCATCGTCGGCTTGGTCGCGACGATCATCGCCTCCAGCCCGATCTGCTCCTGCGGATTCAAGCCGCACTCCGTGGCCATCTGGCTCGGCCAAGCGAATGTCTTCTTGTGCTCGTCGAGGCCTTCGCGCCCGTCGTGAATGAGACCGCGGCTGTCGAGCACGGCGATCGCCCGCGCGATCTGCTCGGGCGTCTTGCCGTCGCGCTCGAACGCCCCACGAAGCTGGTGAGCGATGCCGACGCCGGCGGCGCCGCCGCCGAGAATGACGATGCGCTGCTCGCTGAGCCGCTCGCCCTTGACCCGGCAGGCTGCCTCCAGTCCGGCGATCGTCACCGCGGCCGTCCCCTGGATGTCGTCGTTGAACGACAGCAGGCGGTCCTGGTAACGCTCCAAGGTTTCGAAGGCATTGACCTTCTTGAAGTCCTCCCACTGCAGCAGCGCGTCGGGGAAGCACTCGGTGACGGCCTCGACGAACTCCTCGACGAGCGAGTCGTATTCCGGTCCGCGCAGCCGCTCGTGCCGGTAGCCCAAGTACAGCGGGTCGTCCAGCAACGACCGATTGTCGGTGCCGACGTCGAGACTGATCGGCAGCGTCAGCGACGGGTGCAGGCCGGCACAGGCGGAGTACAGGGCCAGCTTGCCGATGGGAATGACGATGCCGCCGGCGCCCTGGTCGCCCAGCCCGAGGATGCGCTCGTTGTCGGTGACCACGATCAGCCGCGTACGCGGCTTACCGATCTTCGTCAGTAGCTCCTTCACCCGCCCGCGGTGGTTCGGCGTGATCCAGACGCCGCGCCCGCGGCGGAAGATGTGACTGTAGTGCAGGCTGGCCTCGCCGACCGTCGGCGTGTAGACGATCGGCATGAAGCGCTCCAGGTGGGTCGTGAGCAGCTTGTAGTACAGCGTCTCGTTACGATCCTGAAGAGCGGCGAGGCCGAGGTACTGCTCCAGCGGGTCTTGCTTTCGGGTGATCGATTTGAACGTGCGTTCGGCCTGCTGGTCGATGGTGTTTACGACCGCCGGCAGCAGTCCCATGAGGTTGAAGGCGTCGCGCTCCTCGTCCGTGAACGCGGTGCCCTTGTTCACCGCCGCGTTCCACAGCACCTCCTTGCCGCGCTTGGCGACCTTTACCATCAATGTTCCGTCCGGCTGGCGTTCAAAAACGTGCGGCATGCGAGAACTCGCTTCGATATCGAGGGGGAGGGGGGGCGTGCGAAGCCACGATCGGCTCAACGGCGATTGTACCCGCTTTCTGCTGCGGGCGCGGACGAATCCCGGCTGGCACGCGCTCCTCCACCGGCGGCACAATCGGGCGTCGGCGAGGTGGAAACGCCCGGCGCGACGTCGCCCCGGTGTCCCCCCGACCGCTAGAATCCCGAGATTCGAGCGCAGGAAGAAAGGATGGAGAAAGGATGACAGGGACGTCGTGGGGCCTTCGCCGGTCGTTGCTGTGGGGATCGGTTCTGACGATGTTGACCATCGGCGGCTCGGCCTGCGCCTCGGGCGCCGGCCCCCGGGCAGCCGGCGGCGTGGAGACCGCGCCGCCGACCGGAACGTCGACCGTCGGCTTGGAGAACCTCAACGGCGTGCTCTGGGTGCAGACCGCGGTCGAGTACCGGGGCACCGCCCTGCAGGCGTACGCGCTCGGCAGCCGCGTGCTCGACGACGCCCTTGCAGATCCGTCGTGGACCGCCGCCCTGGAGCAGGTCGGCGACTTCGAGGACCTTCCCCCGGCGGTAATCCTCGACGTTGATGAGACGGTGCTCGACAACTCGTTTTTCGAAGCCCGCCTGACGCTCGACAACGAGGTCTATTCTGCGACGCTCTGGGATGCATGGGTCGCGGAGGAGGCGGCGACCGCGACTCCGGGCGCCCTCGAGTTCATCAACCGCGCCGTCGGCAGGGGCGTGACCGTGTTCTACGTGACGAACCGGCGCAGCCACCTCGAGGACGCCACCCGCGCGAACCTCGCCGCACTGGGGTTTCCGGTGTCGGACGACGTCGATACGGTGCTGACGCGCGGCGAACGTCCGGAATGGGAGGGTTCCGACAAGACCCCGCGGCGCCAGCACGTGGCAGCGGGGTACCGCATCGTGCTCATGTTCGGCGACAACAGGGGCGACTTCACGGCGGCCTCCGCGGGCACCGTGGCCGAGCGCCGCGCGTTCGCCGATCGATATCGAGAGTACTGGGGAAGCCGCTGGATCACCCTCGCCAACCCGACCTACGGTTCGTTCATCGGTGCCGTTCTCGACAACGACTACAACCTCTCGCACGCACAGCAAATCGAGCTCAAGAAGAAAGCCCTCGACCCGCGGCGGCGCTAGCTGCATCCAGCGCCCCCGCCCCTACGAGGATCCCCTGTCTTCCTGCATCCGGCGCACGACCTTGGCGACCAACCGTCGTGGAGCGAAGCGGACGCTGAAGGCCAGCAGCTTGCTCGCCAGCCCGGGCACGACGAACGGTTTGCCGCGCATCATCGCGTCGTAGCCCGTCGCGGCCACCTCCTCGACGCTGATCAAGCGTCGGTTCAGAACCAGGCCGGAGGACTCCATACGGGCCACGTGATGGAATTCGGTGCGCACCGGCCCCGGGCAGAGCGCCGTGACGCTGACTCCCTTGCCGTCGAGCTCTTCGTTGAGGGCCTCCGAGAAATGCAGCACGTATGCTTTGCTGGCGTAATACGTCGCCATCAGCGGGCCCGGTTGAAAGGCGGCCGCCGAGGCGACGTTGAGAACACGGCCGCGCTGTCGCTCGACCATCGCCGGCAAGAAGAGCGCGGTCAGCTCGGTAACGGCGGCGATGTTGACGCGCAGGAGGTCCATCGTCTGTTCGCGGTTTGTCTCGACGAACGGCCCGAACGTTCCGAAACCGGCGTTGTTCACCAGGTAGTCAACCACGATGTTGCGCCCGATCACCTCTTCGTACAGCGCTTCGGAACCATTTTCGGCAGCGAGGTCGGCGACGATGACGTGAGCGGTCACGTCGTTGCCGGCCTCGAGCTCAGCGGCGATGTCGCGCAGGCGCTCGCCGCGCCGTGCCACCAGGACCACGTCGTGGCGGTGACGGGCGAAGACCCGCGCCAGCTCCAGGCCGATGCCGGCGGAGGCGCCGGTGATGAGCGCGGTCTCGCGCATCATTCGGGATTCGTGCGGGAGCCCGGCGCCGCGAGTGTCATTCGGTTCGGTGCCGCAGGGGTGTCTGCCATCAGAAGGAGGTGACGAACTCGTCCAGAGACTTGCGGGAGATGTCGGGGACCACGGCAGCGTCGGCAGGGTAGCCGACGACGAGCAGCAGGAACGGTCGCTCGTTCGCCGGTCGTTCGAGAAGCCGGTTGAGGAAGCCCATCGGGCTCGGCGTGTGGGTGAGCGTCGCCAAGCCGGCATGGTGCAATGCGTTGATGAGAATGCCGCTGGCCAATCCGACGGACTCGACGGCGTAGTAGTGCTTGATCGGGGTTCCGTCCGGCCGGACTCCCGAGCTCTGCACGAAGATGGCGATGAGCGCCGGCGCCGTCTCGAGAAAAGGCTTCTCGGCGTCGGTTCCCAGCGGGGCGAGGGCGTCGAGCCACTCCTGTGGGGCCCGATGTTCGTAGAAGTCGCGCTCCTCCTTCTCCGCGCCCTCGCGGATGCGGCGCTTCATCTGCGCATCGGTGACGATTACGAAGTGCCACGGTTGCAGGTTCGCGCCGCTCGGCGCTGTGCCCGCGGCGCGAAGACAGTCTTCGAGGATGCGCGGATCGATCGGGCGGTCGGAGAAGTCTCTCACCGTGCGGCGGCGGGCTGCTTCTTCGTAGAACTCTGCCGCGCGTCGCCGCATCTCCTCCGGCGGGTACTCGTGGAATGTGGTCAGCGGTACGAACTTCGGATCACTCACGTGGCGCTCATGTCCTTGGTGGAGTGTGCTCGGATCCGGTGAAGTCGGAAGGAATCATATCCACAACGCCAGTAGCGCCATGAACGTGATCCCGATGAAGATCAGCGCGAACTTCGCCAGCTTGTCCCCGTCCTTCGATAGCTCCTCGTCGATGATGTCAAGTACCGCGACGTAGATGAACGTGCCGGCGGTAAGGGCGTCGAACGACCCCTCGATCAAGGTTGCTGTCCTGCCGATGAGCGCCGCCGAAGCCAGTGTTCCGATCAGTAGTCCCAACGGCGTCATCATCACGAAAAGCAGCAGGATGCGCTTCTGCCGCACGCTGCTGAACCCGCCGGTATGCAGGCTGACCATCAAAGCGAACGCCGCCGAGCCCTTGTGGGAGAGGATCGCCAGGAGGATGACGACCGAAGCCGACACCTGCGTTTCCAGTCCCAGGGAGATGCCGGCGATAATCGAGTGCACCGAGAGAATGACCGTCAGCACATACGGATACGTGCGCACGTCGTGGTCGACGTGGCCGTCGAACTGGTGATGCGAAAAGAGAACGCGGTCGATCAGCAGCAGGAGCGCAAGTCCGAATGTCGCGAGCAAGCCGGCGATGGGGAAAGCGCTGATGTTGCCGAGCTTTGCGGAGCCCTCCGGCAGCAAATGAATCAGGCCGGCGCCGAGAAACACACCGCCGGCGAAAGCGTTTCCCAATGAAAAGAAGCGCCGGCTGTCCTCGAAACGTTGCGCCACGATGGGAATCATGCCGCCGGCCACGCTGACGCCGACGATCGCCAGGGCGGAAAGGAACTTGAGGGTCAACAGGCTCATCGAATGGATTCCCGGTGGCGCAGCGGGATGTTACCGAAATGCCGGCGCCGCGGACAGCGACGCGTGAGCCGAGCGGTCGTCCGGGCCGGCTCGACAATCTCCTGGCGGCTCCGCTTGGCGTGCCCGTTCTCGAGGTCTTGGAGGCGGGCGCCAACGCGCCTGTCGGCGGCGGTGCCTGCGCTATAGTGACCGTTCCGCTGTCCGAAGCCCGCGCATCGTGAGGAAAGAACCCGCCATGACCTCGTCGCATACCCGCAGAGCCCTGCTGAGCGGATCGGTCGGCTGTGCCGGCCACGTGTTGACCTCGCTGGCAACCGCGTCGGCCGCCGAGCGTTCCCGGTTCGCCAGCGGGCAGCTCGGCACGGTGGTGAGCAGCGAGCCGTTCGGTCGCCTCGAGCGGCTGGCCGACGGCGTCTGGGCGCTTGTCTCGACGCCGATGGAGGCGCGTGCAACGCTGTCCAATGGCGGTATCGTCGCCGGCAGCGACGGCGTTCTGCTGATCGAGGGCTTCGCCTCCGTCGAAGGCGCGCAGTGGATGGCCCGGCAGGCGCTGGAGCTCACCGGCAGGCGCCCGACCCACGTCGTCCTGACCCACTACCACGGCGATCACTCCGGCGGCCTGGCCGGGTACCGCAACGACGACGACCTGCCGCTGGTCTTGCACACCCCAACGACCCGCACGTTGCTGGAGGAATCCCTGAGCCGGCGGGG
>CBDUAS010000221.1:0-6766 GCA_965365185.1 uncultured bacterium
CCATTCGATCGCGTCCCAGTCGATACCGGCGTGCAGGCTCGAGGCGAAGTGCTCCCACTGCTCGGCGTGACACTCCTGGCAGAGATCCGAGCCGACGTACTCCGGCTCCTCCGCCTGCTGGTAGGGGAAGGTGGGTGCCGGAGCAGAAGGTGCCTCGCGGACAAAGCCCAGAAACAACGCCCCCACCGCCACGAGTGTGACGGCGGCTAACGGCACCGAGGAACGGGTCGGTCTCGGCATGGCCGCCTCCATCAAGTCATTCGCAACCGCCCGGACCGTGAGAGCCCCCGCCGGGCCAGCCGCCTTCGAGAACAGGTTTCGCTGAAACTACTGCATTGCGAAACCCATATCAAGACAGAGGCGTCCTATATAGGTCAACTGCACGCCAACCGCGGCGAAGTGCCGGGAAGTCGCTAGCC
Organism: uncultured bacterium; assembly: GCA_965365185.1. GTDB lineage: Bacteria > Acidobacteriota > UBA890 > UBA890 > UBA890 > CBDCGW01. Next base: position 420 of record CBDUAS010000221.1, read on the forward strand.
ACCGAATCCCAGCGCCCCGTCGTGACACTCGTGGCAAAGAACCGGCTGGTCCATCACCTCGAGGTCGCCGGGATGCACGAACGGCGCGCCCGGACCGTCGCTGGGGAGCGGGTCGCCCTCGAATCCCTGGCTGAGGATCACGTGACAGCTATTGCAATCGGTGGAGATCACGCGACCATCGGAGCTCTGCAGGTTTCCCGCGTGGCAGCGGAAACAGCCCGCCGTGCCCCAGTGCCCGATAAAGTCCGGATAGGTGTCCCAGCGGACCTTCATGTCGGGAAACGTGTTCTCGTTGAAGACCCGCCGTAGCACGACAGCGGCCTCGTCGACCTGGCGTTGATTCTCCTCGTAGAACTCGGGGAAGTCCGCGGCGTACGCGTCGCGCAGCCCCTGCGTGATTGCCTCTTCGGCGGCAGCCGAAGATTCGTATTCGGCAGCGAGTAACTCGAGGGCGAAGAACTTGATGTCGGGCATTGAGGGATCGATGTTGCCGAGCTGCAGCTCTCGGTTGATCAGCTCCACCGGGCTCCGGTAGATGTGCGACGGACGGTTGTGGCAGTCGATGCAGTCCATCTGTCGCATCTCGCCGGCGGCCCGGAGCTCTTCGACCTCCTCCGGCGTGAAGGGGTTCTCCGCGTCCTCGTAGGTTGTGATGTTGCCGAGCTCATCTTCGATGCGGACCCACGGAATCTCCTGGCGCTGCTCGTCCCGGGCGATGTAATCGACCCGGTTGGCGATGTTCATGTGCCAGTGGATGCCGCGCGTGTAGCCCTTTTCGGGATCGCCGCCGCCGATGTTGATCAGCATGTCGATGACCCACGGCTCCTCGCTACCGTCGGTCAGGTAGTGCGTGAACTGCAGGCGACGATCTCCGAAGAAGTACCGCGGCCAGTGACACTGCTCGCAGGTCTCCTGCGCCGGCCGCAGGTTGTGCACCGGCGTCGGGATCGGCTTCGGGTAGATCTCTCGCATCGTCGCGTATACCTGATACAGGCCCGAGAGCTTCGACTGCACGTAGTAGCTGGCGCCCTCGCCGACGTGACAATCGACACAGGAGACCCGCGCGTGGGGCGACCCTTGGTAGGCCGTCATCTCCGGGTGCATCACCGAGTGGCAAACCTCGCCGCAGAACTCCGTCGACTCGGTGAACTCGTAGGCTCGATAGCCGCCGGCCGCCAGGGTGAAGATGAGGAAGGCCGACATGGTCCCGGCAGTCAGCAGCAGACGTTGCTGCACGCGGGTGCGCCGGATATCGAGCGGCGCCCAGATCTGGCCGCTCTCGAGCGCGACGCGCTTCCGGCGGCGCTCGATCAGGGACCCGATGCCCATCATGATCAGGCCGAGGATCGTGATCGGCGGCAAAACCAGGAAGTGAAACAACCCGAGATACGGGTGCACCTCACCGGCGATCAGCTCGACGAGAAAGAAGAAAAGAAAGGTGACGAATGCGGTGACGAACAATACCGTGCCGACAAGGCCGACCCAGTTGCGCATCAAGCGGAAGACGCTCTCCGAGCGCGCGGTGAAGAAATCGTGTGCCGGGCCGTGCTTTACCGCCAGCGCCTCCAGAACCTCCGGCTCCGCAGCCGATGGGTCTTCACCCTCTTCGTCTTCCGCGCCGATCTCCGCCTCGTCGCCGATGGATCCGAGCCCCACGGGTTGCTCGGCCTCCTCACCGATCGACCCGAGGCTGACGCCCGCTGCCGCTTCATCGCCGATCGATCCCAGATCGGCGGCACCCGCCGTCTCGTCTTCCGGAGCCTCGACGGCTTCCGGAGCCTCGACGTCTTCCGACGCCGCGTCGTCTTCCGGAGCCTCGGCGTCTTCCGGCGCCACGTCGCCTCCCGGAGCCGGGGTCTCTTCGGCAGAAGCGGCGTCGTCCGGAGACGCGGTGCGTGCGGCACCGTCCGGGGACGCCGCCCCGTCTTCGTCCACTTGGCTGGCTTCGTCGGCGGCGCCTGCGTCCGCTGCCGCGTCCTGACCGCGCCCCTCGAATGCCGTTGGTTCTTCTGCCGGCCGCTTTTCGTCGCCAGCCGCAGCCGCGTTGTCGTCCTTCTTGCTCATGGTTCCCCCTGGACGCACGACACACACGCCGTCAAATGTGCGCGGGTCTGGTGTTCTCAGGCGCCCTATCTACATGGTGCCGCGACAAAGCCCCATTGGCAATTTACGCAAAATCCGTGATCGCGTTTGCCGTGGGCGAACGAGGGCACTAAAATAGGACGTGGGCAGCTTATTTGCAAGCCTGTAAGGTTGTGCTCTCGGTACTCCAGACGGGAGGGAGTCAGGTGAGGAAACCAGCAATTGTCGCACTGGTCTTGGCCGTGCCGGTGGTATTCGCCGGGGCGGCCCTTTGGGTCAACGCAGCCCCGGTAAGCCTGCCGGGCGAGCAGCCGGCGGAGCTCGTGGCCGGCTTTCACACGTGGACGGAGCAGGATCCGGCCTACGAAGGCGGACGGACGGGCTGTCGTCGCTGCCACCTGCAGGAGTATCGCTCCTGGGAGCGGACGCCCCATGCGGATGCTCTGGAGACGCTACCCGAAGAAAGCCGCGGCGATGCCAACTGTGTGAAGTGCCACACGACGGGCTACGGCGAGCCGACGGGATTCACCAGCGTCGCCGACACACCCAACCTCGCGGGCGTAGGCTGCGAGGCGTGCCACGGCCCGGGCAGCCTGTACAAAGAGAAGGAAGTCATGGAGTCCCTCGATGCGGCGGTGGCCGCGGGGCTCAACATCCCGGACGAGCAGACCTGCGTGAGCTGCCATAACTCGGAGAGCCCGACGTTCCCGGGCGAGTTCAACTACGAGGAAATGAAGGCACGGGGCGTCCACGAGACCGGCTAACCTTCGGGCCCTCGCCCGTCCTCGCGACGCGGCTTTCGGAGTACCGTGATGAAGCGCCGACTGGCGATTGCCGGTTGCGGGTTGCTCATCGTCTGCGGCGTCGCTGCGGTTTCTGCGGCGACGCCGCCTCCGCTTGGCTCGCGGGCCGCAGCCGAAGGAAGTCCCGGCCTCGAGCCTCCGCCGCAGGACTGGACCAACGAGGAGTGCCAGCTCTGCCACGGCGAAGCGGACGTCGTGGAGATGGCAGAGGACGATCCGCGCCCCGGACTCGTGGTCGACGTCGAGGCGCTCGCCGGCAGCGTTCACGGCGATTTCGACTGTGTCTTCTGTCACGAGGGGATCGACGACATCCCGCATGCCGCGAGCCTCGAGCCGGCCGACCCGGTCGCTTGCTCCCTGTGCCACGACGACGCCTATGAGGACTACGCCGCCAGCGTCCACGGCGTGGAACACGAAACCGGAGGCGACGATGCCGCCTCCTGCTCGAGCTGTCACGGGTCCCACGACATCCTGCCTGCCGACGACGAGGATTCCAGGGTTTACCCGCTGACCCTGCCGGAGACCTGCGGCGCATGCCACGGCGACGAGATCCTGGCGCAGGAACACGCCATTGCCGTGCCCGACGCGTATCAGCGGTACGTCGAGAGTGTCCACGGTCGTGGGCTGCTGCGCGCCGGCCTCCTGGTGTCGGCGTCCTGCACCGACTGCCACGCCGCTCACGACGTCGTGCCGCACACGGATCCCGGCTCCCGGCTGTTTCGCAGCCGCGTTCCCGAGACTTGCGGCTCTTGCCACCGGGGAGTGCTCCGTGACTACCGCGAGAGCATTCACGGGACGCTGCTGGAATCCGGCGATACCGATGTGCCGACGTGCACCACCTGCCACGCCACGCACGCGATACCGCCAGCGTTCGAGGTCGGTTTCCGCGCCGCGGCGGTGGCAGAGTGCGGCAACTGTCATGCCGACAAGCTCGATACCTATCGCGGCACGCTACACGGCAAGGCCAACGCGCTCGGCTACGGCGAGATCGCCGCCTGCGCCTCGTGCCACACGCCGCATCACAACCTGCCCGAGGACGACCCGAGGTCGAGTATCGCGCCCGCCAACCTCGGCGCCACCTGCGCCGGTTGCCACACGGGCGCGTCCGAGAGCTTCGCCTCGTACATCGTCCACGCGGATCCCACCGACCGCAGCCAGTATCCGCTGCTCTTCTTCATCTACTACGGCATGCTGGGACTCCTTTCGGCGACCATGGTGGGCGCCACCGCGCACACGGCGCTGTGGTACCGGCGGCTGCGCAACGACCAACGCGAGTCGGGCCGCAGCTACCACCACGGTGCGTATTGGGAGCCGTCCGAGGCCCTCGAGTACGTGCGCTTCGGCCTCTTCAACCGGGTCCTGCACATCCTGGTGATGGGCAGCTTCATGCTGCTGGTGGCCACCGGCGTTCCGCTTCACTTCGCCGACACGCCGTGGGCGGAGGGGCTGATGCGCGCATTCGGTGGATTCCGCGCAGCGGGCACCCTGCATCGGCTCGGCGCCGTGATCATGATCGTTTACGTCTTCATGCACCTGGGGTATCTGCTTTACCTGCGGGTCGGCGAGGGCCAGAAGGGACTGATCTTCGGTCCGGACTCCCTGATGCCTCGCCGCAGAGACCTGAGCGACTTCGTCGGCCACATCAAGTGGTTTCTGGGCAAGGGTCCGCAACCGCGCTTCGGGCGCTGGACCTACTGGGAGAAGTTCGACTACCTCGCCGACGCCTGGGGCGTCATCGTTTTCGGGACGACCGGGCTGATCCTCTGGTTTCCGGTGTTCTTCACCCAGTGGCTGCCCGGATGGGCCATCAACGTCGCCATCATTGTCCACGGCATCGAAGCACTGCTGGCGCTGAGCTTCATCTTCACCGTTCACTTCTTCAACGCCCACCTGCGACCGGGCAAGTTCCCCATGGATCCCGTGTTCCTGACCGGGAGGATCACCGTCGAGGAGCTGAAGGAAGAGAGACCGCTGGAATACGAGCAGCTCGTCGCGACCGGAGAGCTCGAGCGCTCGCTGGTGGAGCCGAGCTCCCCGCTGACGCATCACTACGCCCGGGTGATCGGCTACACAGCATTGACCATCGGGCTGGCACTGGTCGCCGTCATCGTCGTTTCGGTGATCATCCGCTGGTTCGCCTGAGGCCCACCGCCAGGGCCGCCGGCGACCGGCACCCGCAGATGCAGGTAAGGCCGTGACCGTGTCTGTCGACGCCTTGTGCCAGCTCCTGTTCCGGCGGCGCGGCGGTTATGATGCGGTCCATGAAACACCACGCCCAGATCGTTCCCGATCGCCTGGCGCTTTCGACGGACCTTTACGAGCTCACCATGGCGGCGGGTTATTTCGCCGAGGGTGCCCACGACCGCACGGCGACGTTCGCCCTGAACGTCCGCAGCCTGCCGGCAAACCGGGGATTCCTCGTCGCCGCGGGCCTGGAACAGGCAATCGCCTACCTGCAGGATCTCCGATTCAGCGACGAGTCGCTCGCCTACCTGGAGCGCAGCGCGCACTTCCAACCGGCGTTCCTGGACTACCTTTCCGGACTGCGATTCACCGGCGACGTTGACGCGGTGGCCGAGGGAACGGTCGTCTTCCCGCCGGAGCCACTCTTACGCGTCACCGCGCCGATCATCGAAGCGCAGATCGCCGAGACGTTCCTGCTGACCACCTTGACGTTTCAGACGATGATCGCCTCCAAGGCCGCGCGCGTGGTGCTGGCGGCCGACGGCCGGCAGGTCGTCGATTTCTCGGCCCGTCGCGACCACGGGCCCCAGGCCGGCCTGCTGGCGGCGCGGGCGGCGTTCATCGGCGGCTGCGTAGGCACCTCGAACGTCCTTGCCGGCGCCCGCTTCGGTTTGCCGACGTACGGCACGATGGCGCACTCGTTCATCATGTTTCATCGTAGTGAGGAAGAGGCATTCGACGCGTTCATCGACGCCTACCCCGGCGACCCCACGCTCCTGATCGACACGTACGACACCATCGAAGGTGCCCACAAGGCGGTGCGCGTGGCCAAGCGGCTCGCCAGCCAGGGCCGCCGGCTCGCCGCCGTGCGCCTCGACAGCGGAGATCTGGTGTCGTTGAGCCAGGGTGTTCGCCGGGTCCTCGACAGCGCCGGCCTGGTCGACACCAGGATCTTCGCCAGCGGCGGCCTGGACGAATACGAGATCGCACGTTTGCTGGCCGCCGGGGCGCAGCTCGACGCTTTCGGTGTCGGCACGGAGCTGGGCACGAGTGGCGACGCTCCATCGCTGGACAGCACGTACAAGCTGACCGCCTGCCACGACGCGCTCGGCAACGACATCCCGGTCATCAAGCTGAGCACCGGCAAAGTCACGCTCCCCGGCCGCAAGCAGGTCTGGCGCTACCATCAAGAGGGGCGCTTCGTTGGTGACCTCATCGGCCTCGAGGACGAGAAGCCGACGCCGCCCGCGGCGGCGCCGGGCGCGTCCCCCGGCGAGC
>CBDUAS010000222.1:0-6757 GCA_965365185.1 uncultured bacterium
GGGGAACGACGCATAGTTGGGTGCTACGGCTCGGCGCAGGAACACGCCCGCGACGATGCCGCAGCCGAGCGCCCAGTACGGCAGCCATTCGCCGTGAAGGTACAGGAGCAGGAACAGCGCCAGAACGGCGCTTCCGAGGGCGAAGAGAACCTCGCGCCCGATTGCGCGTGCACGCGTCACGGCGTCCTCCGGCTCATCGAAAGCACAAGGTCAGGAGCGTCAGGTCGTCGTGCTGCGGCGCGCCGCGGGTGTGCACGTCGACGGCATCGCGGACGGCGTTGACGATCTCCGCCGCCGGCTTGCTCCGCAGGTCGACGACCACCTGCAGGAGGCGTTCTTCGCCGAACTCCTCGCCCTCCGGACTCATCGCCTCGGTCACCCCGTCGGTGTAGCAGAGAACCATGTCTCCGGGCTGTAAGCGGACCTTCTGAACCTCGTAGGACGCGTCGGCAAACAGGCCGAGCGGCATGCCACCGCCCATCAGGCGTTGCCGCTCGTCGGCGCGCAGCAGGTACGGCGGATTGTGGCCGGCGTTCACGTACGCCAGATGCGCGTCTTCGGTAAGACGGCCGACAAAGAAGGTAGCGTAGCGCTCGGGCGACGTACGATCGACGAGAAATCGATTGACCCGGGCACAGACGCGGGCCAGGTTCTGATCGTTGCTCGACACTCCGAGAAACGACGACTGCAAGGTCGACATCAGCAGCGCTGCCGGGACCCCCTTCCCCGACACGTCGCCGATGGCGAACCCGAGATCTCCGGTGTCGGCGTCGTCGAAGACCTCGTAGTAGTCGCCGCCCACATCGCGCGAGGGGACGTTGAAGGCAAAGGTGTCGACCCACGGCACGCGCGGAAACTCGCCGCTCAGAAGACTCTCCTGAATGCCGCGCGCCAACCGCAGATCTTCTTCCAAGCGCTCCCGTTGCTCGACCTCTCGCTCCAACCGCTTGTGTGAGTAGATCACGCCGGACGCACCGAGGCCGAGGGAGGCTGCCACGACGAGCAAAGTGAGCGCCTGGCGCCAGCGAGCAACGAGGTAGTAGATACCGTAGCCCGGCGCCATCAGCGTCGCCCACGCCGCCAGAATCGTGCCGACCAGCACCACAGCCACGCTCAGCGGGCGACGAAGAAAACCGGGGAAGGTCAGATAGGTGGGCTCGACCGCTCGACGCACCAGGGCGCCGGCGAGCAGACCGCAACCGAAGGCCCAGCCCGGCTGCCACTCGCCGTGCAGGTAGTACAGCAGGGGCAAGGCGATGGATGACGAAAACGCCGTGTAGCCGATGTCGATCGCAAGGCGTAGAAGGCGGCCTGCGCCGGGCCGAGTGTCATCCATCAAACGCGCGTCACGTATTCTCCGCTCGAGGTTTCGACCCTTACCGTGTCGCCGATGTCGATGAACTGCGGAACGTTGACGACCAACCCGGTCGACAGCGTGGCCGGTTTGGAGCTGGCGCTGGCCGTGGCGCCCTTGAGCCCCGGCTCGGTGTCCGTGACCTCGAGGTCGACCGTGGTCGGAAGCTCGATCCCGACCGGCTCGCCGCCGTAAAAGTCCACCTTCAACGGCAGGTTGGGGATCAGATACGGCAGCGCTTCCTCGATGGCGGCCGCCTGTAGGTGGATCTGCTCGTAGGTCTCCGAGTCCATGAAAACGTAAGCGTCGCCCTCCTGGTAGAGGTATTCCATCTCGGTGGAATCGAGGTGCACGCGCTCGACCGATTCCTGCGATCGGAACCGCCTGTCGATCATGGCGCCGGTGCGCAGGTTGCGCAGCCGCGTCTGCATCACAGCCTGGCCCTTGCCCGGTGTCACGTGCTGGAAGTCGTGCACGCGCAGCAATTGACCGTCCATCTCGATGATCATCCCCTTGCGAAGTTGAACCGCCTGGATCGCCACTGCTTTCCTCCACGAGAAACCGAAAGGGCGTGCCCTGCGTCGGCCGCCAAAGGCGCTGCGTCGGGGCGGGAAGCGTCTCGCCGGCTGGCACTCCTTCGCCCGTGGGGGGCCGTTCCCCGGACGGTGAGCGCAGCGGGAACCCGGCCGGTCGACGCGGCAGGATGGAGCGCCCTTTACGGCAGACGACCGTGCCGTTCGGGGGACGGCAACCGCGTAGAGTTCGGACGGATCAGCGAGCCGCTTGCACAGCGGCCCGGGCGAAATCGCGTAGCGGATCGAGGTAGGCCCGTCCGCTCACCCGCAGTATGTCGTTGTGCCCTGCTCCCGGCAGTTCCAGGAAGCTCTTGGGATCGGCGGCTGCATCGAAGACCTCACGGCCGAAGCGCAGCGGCACCACCTCGTCGCGATCGCCGTGGATTACCAGGAGCGGCATGTGGCGTCGGCGCACCCAGTCGGCGACGGGAAAACGAGAGCGGGCAAACCAGTCGACCGGCAGCCCGGCAAACATCCGCCGCGCCATCCGACGTGCCGACGGGATAGGCGACACCAGCACGGTGGCCGCATGCGGAACCCTCGTCGCCAGCCGTGCAACCGGTGCGCTGCCCAGTGACCGGCCCATCAGGATCACGCGTTCGGGCGGTATTGCGAGCTCCTCGGTCAGGTAGCCGTAGGCAGCCTCGGTGTCGGCGTAGATGCCCGCCTCGTCGGGGCTGCCTTCACTCTTGCCGTAGCCGCGATAATCGAAGAGGAACACGCCCAGCCCCTCGGCGGCCAGTGTCTGCGCATGCGCAGCCCGCCCGGTCAAGTTGCCCGCGTTCCCGTGCGCCCAGAGGACGACCGGCGAGGGCGCCGCGTCCTCGATCGTGCTTCCGATACCGCCGCCCTGGCGCAGCGGCGCGGCCTCGAACCACCAGGCATGGAGCAGGACACCGTCGGCGCTGCGGAAAGACACCTCGCGCACGTTGTCGCCGAAGGCACCGGGGTCCCACAAACCCGCCGGGTAGCGGGCAGGAAAGAAGATCAGCGAGCTCTCCACGGCGCGCACGAGAAGCAGCACGGCCGTCAGCATTCCGACGACAACCAGCGCCGCGAGCATCAACCGCCGCACGCTGCCTCGGCGTCGACGATCACGATTCAGCGCATCCCGCTAGCGAACCTTCGGGTCATCGCCGAGCAGCAGGATCATCTCTTGCTGCTTTCGGCCGGTGACCTCCGGTGCGCCGTCGGCGGGGATCAGGATGTCGATTTCGGAGCGCACGCCGAAATCGTCTGCGAGGTAGATTCCGGGCTCGACGGAAAAACAGGTGCGGCGCATCAACAAGCGTTCGTCGTGGCTTTCGAAGTCGTCGAGGTTCGCACCGCTACCGTGGATCTCACTGGTGATGCTGTGGCCGGTGCGGTGCTGGATGGCATCGCCGTACCCGGCGCTCTCGAGCACGCTGCGGGCCGCCCGATCCGCCTCGAAGCCGCGAACCTGCTCGCCGGCCGCGTAACGGCCCTGGATGAGCTCGATGGCCGCGTCGCGGGCACGGACAACAGCGCTGAACACCTCGGCCCGTCGGTCCGAGACGTCGCTGTCGAGCTGTGCCGTCCAGGTGATGTCGGCGAAGACGTTGTCCGCCGACCCCGGCTGCTTCGCCCATACGTCGATGAGCAGCCAATCGCCGCGACGGATGGGGCTGCTGTCCGCCGGGCCGGGCGCGTAGTGAGGATCGGCCGCGTGTCCGTTGACGGCGACAATCGGCGGATCGGGAGTCACCAGACCGACGTCCTCGACCCGCTGGAGCAAGTACTGCTGGAGCCCGTACTCGTCGATCGCATCGCCGTCCAAAAGGCGCGCCCGGCATTCGGCGAACGCCGCCGCTACGGCATCGGGTAGGCGCTCCGCCGCGAAATGATGCGAAGCGATTTGCGCGTCGGTAAGGACCGCTGTGAATCGCTGTACCAGGTCCGCTGCCGAGACCACCTCGAGGCCCCGCTCGCGCACGACTTCGACGGTGCCGGCATCCACCATGGCGACGTAGGGAACGCGGTTTTGCGGCGAATACTGCATGGCCACGGTGCCCATGCCTTCGAGCAGCGAATCGAGACCGGCATCGAGCTCCTGCCACGTACGGTAGCGACGACGATCCCCCGGGAGATCCTCGAGGGCGTGCGGCTCGATTGCATGAACCAGGCCCCGCGGGTCTCCTGCAGCCGGAATCAGGTAGTACCACCTGCGCGTCTGGAAGCTGTCGCCCGGCAAACGCAGCACGTGCGTGGCGAGCGGATCGCGACCGTGAAACTGGGCAAACAGCCAGCCGTCGACGCCGGCATCGCGGATGGCTTCCTGGACGGCATGCAGATCGAATCCTGCGTCTCGAGCGCTCATTGCGGCAGGCTATTCCCTCGGCTGTCGCGGAGCAAGACGGACACCGGCGTCGGTGTTGTTTGACGTCCCGGGCGCGTGGCGGCATAGTTGTGTGCAAGTGTGGAACTGGCACGATCGCTCCGCGCGACGCGTCCCGCAGGTAGGTTCGCCGGCGTCTTCGACGATCCGCCGTCGCAACGAGCGTCTTTTTCGGGCCGGTGCTTGTGAAACTTTTCACAAGCTCGTGAAACGACGCTCAGCAAGAGGGAAACGGCCGCGATAATGCCGCCCATCGCCAGCCCGGAACAGGCCCTCTGGCCCCTCGCTTTGTGGGTCGTCGGAATCGCGCTGTTGATGGCGATCGTGATCGGGCTGTCGACCCTGTTGGGGCCGCGCAGCAGCTCCCTGCGACGCGATCTGCCGTACGAGTCTGGCATGCCGGCCACCGGCGAGCCCGAACCTCGGTTGCCGGTCCATTTCTACCTGGTGGCGCTGGCGTTCTTGATCTTCGATCTGGAGGTGGCTTTCCTCTTCGCCTGGGCGGCCTCTGCGCGTGACGTCGGCTGGATGGGGTACGTCGAGGTACTGGTCTTCTCGGTGATGCTGTTCGCCGGGCTGGTGTATCTGTGGGCCAAGCGAGCGTTCGACTGGGGAACCCACCGTGAATGACGCACGCCCGACGCGCGAGCAAATCCTCGAAGCCGCCGCCCGCGATCGGTCGCCGGACCCGCGTGAGGCCGCCGCTCGCAGCGCCGGCGGCTCGTTCGCCGCGGCCATGCAGCAATCCTTCGCCATGTCGAAGGTGGACGACTTGGTCGCCTGGGGGCGCAAGAACTCGATCTGGCCGTTCAACTTCGGCCTCTCGTGCTGCTACGTCGAGATGATGACGGCGTTCACCTCCGAGTACGACACCGCACGGTTCGGCGCCGAGGTGTTGCGCGGCACGCCGCGGGAGGCCGACCTCATCGTCATCGCCGGGACCGTGTTCAAGAAGGTTGCGCCGGTCATCAAGCGCCTGTACGACCAGATGCTGGAGCCACGCTGGGTTATCTCGATGGGGTCGTGCGCGAACTCCGGCGGCATGTACGACATCTACAGCGTCGTCCAAGGCGTGGACTCGTTCTTGCCGGTGGACGTCTACGTGCCCGGGTGCCCGCCGCGGCCGGAGTCGTTCCTCCAGGGCCTGCTCATGCTGCGCGACCGCATAGGCGTGGAGAAGCGACCGCTCTCCTGGGTCATCGACGATCACGGCGTCAGAGCGGCCGCCGACCTTCCGGTTCATCGAGACCTGAAGCGGGAGCAGCGCCGCCGTGACGGCGTACTGCGACCACCGAGCAAGGCACGGTGACTGTGTCGGCGTCGAATGGCGTGCTGGATTCGCTGGCCTCGTATCTTGGCGATCAGTCGGTCGTCGCGGAACCGGGGGCGGTCGACGGCGTCCCCACCGGCTGGGTGAACGCCGAGCGCGCCCGCGACGCGGTTCGCTGGCTGTCGCGGGAATGCCCGCAACCCTACCGCGTGCTGTACGACCTCACCGCGATCGACGAGCGCAACCGCGAGGGCGAACGTCGCGGTGACTTCACGCTCGTCTACCACCTGCTCTCGTACGACGCCAATGCCGACGTTCGCCTCAAGGTCCCGCTCGCCGGCGAGTATCCGGAGATCCGCACGGTGAGCGACTTCTGGCCCGCGGCGGACTGGTACGAGCGCGAGGTCTTCGACATGTTCGGCATTCGCTTCGCGGGTCACCCGCGCCTGCGTCGTATTCTCATGCCGCCGGACTGGGAGGGGCATCCACTGCGCAAGGAACACCCCGCCCGCGCCACCGAGATGCCACCGTACCGGCTGCCGGAGCAGAAACTCGCGGCACACGAGGAAGCCCTGCGCTTTCGGCCGGAGGATTGGGGCGGCACTTCGGGTGACTGGACGTCGAGCAGCGCCCCCGAGGGAAGCAACGCCCGCGAGGTCGCCGGGGACGACGGCGATTATCTGTTTCTGAACCTCGGACCGAACCACCCGGGCACGCACGGCATCCTTCGCCTGGTCCTCAAGCTCGACGGTGAACGCATCGTCGACATCGTCCCGGACATCGGCTTCCACCACCGCGGAGCCGAAAAGATGGGCGAACGACAGACCTACCACACCTACATCCCGTACACCGACCGCATCGACTATCTCGCCGGCGTCAACAACAACCTCGCCTACCTGCTGGCGGTCGAGAAGCTCGTCGGCACCGACGTGCCGCAGCGCGCCCAGGTTATCCGCGTGATGCTGTGCGAGCTGTTTCGTATCGCCTCGCACCTCGTCTGGATAGGCACGTTCGCGCACGACGTCGGCGCCATCACGCCGGTGTTCTTCACCTTCACCGACCGGGAGAAGATCTTCGACGTCGTCGAGGCGATCACCGGCGGACGCATGCACCCCGCCTGGTTCCGGATAGGCGGCGTCGCCATGGATCTGCCGAACGGTTGGGAAGAGCTCCTCGATGCGTTTCTCGACGGGTTCCCCGAG
>CBDUAS010000223.1:0-6740 GCA_965365185.1 uncultured bacterium
CCTGCCACCGGCGCCAGAAGGATGATGAACAGCGGGTTGACCGACTGCAGCCAGCTGGCCGGAGCCTCCCAGCCGAAGACCACCCGATCGGTCAAGCGCTCGGCAAAGAGGTTCATCGACGACCCCGCCTGCTCGAAGCCCGACCAGAACATTGCCGAGCCGAGAAACAGCAGGAAGATCAGGATGACGCGCTTCTTCTCGTCCCGGTCGAGGCCGAAGAACAGCAATGCCATGAGGAAATAGATGACCGCCAGCGAGATGATGACGACACCGGTCGCCTGCGCGGCACCTTCGAGCGTCAGCGCTACGGTGCCGCTGGAAGACAGGGCAAACAGCACCGCGATCAGCAAGAAGACCACCGCGATGCCCAGGGCGAAGGTGCGCCAGGCGGCGCCGGTGCGGCCCTGCGCCTCCTCCGACAGCTTTCCTGCCGAGCCCAGGTACTTTTCGCCCAGCTTGTACTGGACGAGACCCAAGAGCATGCCGATACCGGCAGCGCTGAACCCCAGGTGCCAGCTGATGTTCTCGCCGAGGTATCCGACGATCAGCGGCCCGAGCCAGGCGCCTAGGTTGATGCCCATGTAGAAGACGGAGAATCCGGCGTCGCGTCGCGCGCCGCCGTCCGGGTACAGGTCGCCGACGATGGCGCTGACGTTGGGCTTGAGCAACCCGGTGCCGAGCACGATGAGGATCAACCCGGCGAAGAAGAACGGCGCCCCGGGCACCGCCATGCTGAAGTGGCCGGCCGCGATGATGACGCCGCCGACGAACACCGCCCGCCGCTTGCCCAGCAGACGGTCGGCCATCCAACCGCCCGGCAGCGCGAACAGGTAGACCCCGGCGGTGTACATGCCGTAGATCGCCGCCGCGGTGGCGTCGGTCAGTCCCATGCCCCCGGTCTCCAGGGCGTTGACCATGAAGAGCACGAGAATGCCGCGCATCCCGTAGTAGGAGAAGCGCTCCCACATCTCGGTGAAGAAGAGCGTCGACAGCCCGCGTGGGTGTCCGAAGAATTGCCTGTCGGACGGGATCCCGGGTGTGATCACGGCAGGGGTCATGCAACAGTCCTTCCTCGAGCGGAACAAAGGTCACCGCGAGAGTACCAAAGCGGACTGCTGAGAGCGCTCCTCTTATTCCTGTGAGGTCAGAGCAGCAGGCTGCCAGCTTGCTGCAACGGAAGAATCGTTACTGTCGTGGTTTACCGCCATCCCACGGACAGATGGGCAGTTGCGGCCGATCTCGGCGTTGCAGCTCGTCGACGATGCAGGACGCATCGCCTTCCTCGCCGCGCCTTGACCTCGCCCGTAGATCCCATCTGCGACAGCTACGATTCTTCCGTTACAGGACACTAGTAGCGCCGCGGGAAGACCTCGCAGACAAAGTGGTCGTGGTACGCCGTCCCGGTGGTTGTCGCGTCCTGGCGGCACGCCTTCAGGTAATACGTGAACGCGCCTCCCGACGGGCTTATCGTGTAGACGACCTGCATCGCGTAAGGAGCGTAGGCGTTCGGGAAGGCCGTGCTGGAGGTACCGGTGTAGCTGAACTCGTCGTATCCCGTTCCGGTGACGTCGTCGATGGCCACGAACAGGTACTTGTTGACCTGCGAATGAAAGTTCTTCCCGCTCGCGCGACAGACCACATAGCTGGTCGTGGTCGATTCCGGCACGTTGATCGTTCTCTGTTTCAGAACCGTTCGGAACGGAGAAGTGCCGCACGGGGTAATCGACGAGAATTCCGTCGAGACCGGAAAGGTGTCGAAATCAAGACCGGCCGCGATTTCTGGAACCAGCGACAGGTCCCGGGCGACATCGAACCCGAAGTAGGGCGGTACCGATGAGGGGGGCGGAGCGCCGCCACCCGCGTGCAATCCCCCGAATGCGTCAAGCACGTAGTAGCCGGCCCCGCCGGGCAATACCTCGATAGCCTCGGCCACGTCGAAGCCGAAATAGGCCGTCGGCGGGCTCATTATCGGAGCTCCGTTGACGGCGTGGACGCCGCCAAAACCGTCGAGAGCGTACATGTCTTGCGCTGACGCGGGGACGCCGATCAAAAAGGTGCTGAACGCGGCGACAAGAACGATCGGGGCACATTGGCCGCACTTCCTCATGCCATCCTCCCGGGATGCCCCGCGAGTGGAGGGCGATCGACTCACTCGCGGGAATCGAAAATCGGAGTGCCGTATCGTGTATAAGGTCTCATACAAGACCGGCGTCCCGCTATGGATGCCGATAGGAACAAGGGCCCGGGGGGACGAGCCTCGATTCTCATCGGTCGACAAACCCGGGAGTCGCCCGGGCGGGCCCGGTCGCTGCCGAAGGGATGGACGGAAGGCCCTGTTACCGCCCGCCCGCCGGCATCAGATGACGTCGTAGTCGCCGCCGGTCATCTCCCAAAGTCGCGGATCGCGGAGCTGCTCCGGTGCCGGCTCCGTCTGCAGCGGCAGCCAGTGGACCCAGAAGCTCCCCCAACTGAAGAGGAAGCCACGTCGCCGTAGCGCGCGGTAGAGGTCAGTGCCGGGGGCGGCCAGGGTGGCGACAGCAATCGCTCCTCGGCCCTTGCAGCGCGCCAAGGCGGCGTCGATGAGCGTTCGCTGCGTATCCTGAGCGCGTCCGACAATCTCGGCGACGAAGGCGAACCGCCGGCCCTCGCTCTCCTCGATTCGGTACGCGAGGTGCCCCGCAGGCTCGCTCGCACGTCGTGCGCTCAAGACCGCGAAGCGATGCCGCGGGCAGTCGAGGTAGCGCCAGCGAACCCAGTTCGCGTCGTGCTCCAGGGCGAAGCGGGCGCGGGGAGGGCCGGAGCCGGTGTTGCGGGGTCCCGTTCGACCGCCCTCGGCCCTTGTCAGAGCAAGCATCTGCGCGTCATCGACCTCCCGGATCTCGAGCGCGGGCGACAGCGGGCCGCGATCCCAGAGCCCGTTCCACGCGCGTCCCAGGAAGCGCCAGTGCTGCAGGCCCGAGACCCCGAGTCGCCGGGCGGCGATCGCCTCGGGGCGTAGCGGGCGGATCTGCCAGCGGAGCGGAAAGAGATACTCCCAGCCGAAGCGGCGGTAGCGCGGCTGCCCGCGAGCATTGAACGGCGAGAGCACGCCGGCGATGCCGGAGCGGCGCCAGTAGTCGTGGACCCAGTTGGCGCTCTCGGTGAAGATGCGCCGGCCGCGGTACTCGGGGGCGGTCCAGAGGTCCACCAGCACCAGCGCATCGACGGTGCCCGTCGGCAAGCGCAGCCGGCGCGGCATGGCGGCGTACTGGAAGATCGGTCGATCGTCGCCGTCGACTGCCAGCCACACGTTCTCCGCCGGCGACGGGGAGGTCTTGAGCTTCCAGCGCCAGAACTCCGGGCTGATCCGGCGGCCGAAGACCCGCTCGAACTGGCGCACGATCTCGTGCTCGTCGCCGTCTCGGTAAGCACGCAGGCGCCAGCCGTTGCCGTGGGGCGGCCGATCCGAAGCGTGCCGTTGACTCATCCGACCAACCGGGCCGACCGGCGCCGCTCCTCGAGACCGCGGAGGTAGGCGAGAGGATCGCTCCAGGCATAGTAGCGCAGCCCGCGGAAGGCCCGTTCCGGCGGCCGTGCGTTCGCATCGCGGTGCAGGCGCTCGTACTGCTCAGCCGTCAGCCGCCAGAACTCCTCGGC
The DNA here is from genome assembly GCA_965365185.1 of uncultured bacterium. Classification (GTDB taxonomy): domain Bacteria; phylum Acidobacteriota; class UBA890; order UBA890; family UBA890; genus CBDCGW01. The sequence continues at coordinate 3,637 of CBDUAS010000223.1, forward strand.
GCCGGCGAGTCCGTAGAGCTGGCCCAGGTATCGGCGGTGTCGGAGGCACGGATCGAGGGACGGTCGCTGCGAGCGATGCGCGGCCAGGGCGTCGTGCAGTCGCCCCTCGGACCGACCGACCTCGACGACGAGGTTGGCGAGCAACGGCGTAAGCGGCACCTGAACGCCGTAGATCCTCAGCTCCGGCGCCGGTTGTCGGGAATCTGCGGCATTGAGCGAGCGGGCCAGCGCGCGGGCGACCTTCAGGTGCTCAGGATGGAAGTCGATCCGCGAGGGGGCGTAGATGATATCGGGCCGAAATCGCCCGATCACTTGGCCCAGGCGCCCTTCGAGATCGGCAGGCCTCCACTCTCCTTCCGGTAAGCCGATCCAGTCCAGCTCGACGTCGAGGCAAGCAGCGGCGGCCTCCATCTCGTCGCGACGCGTCGTCGCCATGAGCCCGGGCTCCAGCCCCAGCGCGCGCGAGCGACGACCGTCCGTGGCGCAGCTTACCCTTACCCGATCGCCCCAGCGGCGATGCTCGAGGATGGCTCCGCCACAGCCAGCCGACTCGTCGTCGGGATGGGGCGCGACCACCAGAACGCGGCGGCCACCGCTCGAGCTCCAAACCTCCGGCGAGGATCCGAGCAAGGGCCGAAGCAGGCGGAACCCCGCTGACCAGCAACCCCGGAAGGTACCCTGGGCAGCCCCCTTGAGGGCCCTCTTGAGCCCACCGGCCATCACTCGCAGGAGCCCGCGGCTGGGCGGCGGCTGACCACGAGGGCGACGTCTACGGATCTCATCAACACGGCTCCCGGCCGACAAAGGCGTTGAAAGAGCGTAATAGGAGTGCCGACGGCCGATCAACGGGAGACCGGAAGCGCGAGCTTCTGGCGGGACTACTCGGGAAGCACCGCAGCCGCGGCGAGCTCGACGCCCCCCTGGCGATACTGGAACGCCTCGGCGAGATCTTCGCCGTCGATGTCCTCACGACCGGCCAGGTCCGCTAGTGTGCGAGCGACGCGCAGCACCCGGTGCCAACCGCGCGCCGATACGCCCAGGCCCTCGGCCTGCTTGCGGGCGTGCTCCCGCTGGGCTGCGGTCAGCCGGCAGGCGCGCGGCAACAGCCTGGCCGGTAGGGCAGCGTTGGTTCGGGCGGCGACACTGATGTCTTCGGGATCGAGCTTCTCCCAGCGCTGCCGCTGGGCCTCGCGTGCGGCAACGACGCGCTCGCGAACGGCAGCCGATGATTCGCCACGGACCTTGCGGGTGATCAGCTCATCCAGATCGACTGGCTCGACACTGACCACCAGGTCGATGCGGTCGAGCAAAGGCCCGGACAGGCGACGCCAGTAGCCTCGGATCTGCCCCAGCGTGCAGCGGCATTCGTCAGAAGTGGGCCCTTTTCCGCACGTGCAGGGATTCATCGCCCCGACCAACTGGAACCGCGTCGGCAGCCGAGCGGCGCGGCCGCCCCGGACCAGGCTGATGCAGCCCTCTTCGAGGGGCTGCCGCAGGCACTCGAGTGCTTCGCGTCGGAACTCGGGAAGCTCGTCGAGAAACAACACGCCACCGTGCGCCAGGCTTGCCTCGCCGGGCTTCAGCGGCACGCCACCGCCGATCAGACCGGCCGCCGTGACGCTGTGGTGCGGCGCGCGGAAGGGACGTTGGCGGAGCAGGCCACGTCCGTCGAGCTTGCCCACGACGGAGTAAACGGCGCTGGTCTCGAGCGCCTCCCGGGGAGACAGCGGCGGCAGGATCCCCGGGAGTGCCCGCGCCAGGATTGTCTTGCCGGCGCCCGGCAACCCCACCATGAGGAGGTGGTGCCCGCCGCCGGCGGCGATTTCCAGCGCCCGGCGCGCGACCAACTGGCCGGCGATCTCGCTCAGGTCGATTGCGGGGGAGGCCGGCGCGTCCAGCACACGCAGCGGCGGCCGGCCGCGGAGCTCACCGCGTGACCAGCGAATGGCCTCCGCCAGCGAGTCGACCGGCACTGCCGTGACGCCTTCGACCGACGCCGCCTCCGCAGCGTTTCGGGTCGGTACGAGCAGCCGGGATACACCGGCGCACCGAGCGGCGAGCGCGGCCGGCAGCACACCGGGCACCGATCGCACCGATCCGTCGAGCTGCAGCTCACCGAGGCTGACGGTTCCTGCGAAGCGGTCGGCAGGAATCGTTCCCTCCGCAATCAGGATGCCCAAGGCGATCGGCAGGTCGAAGCCGGTCCCCGTCTTCGGGTGGTCGGCGGGCGCGAGATTGATGGTCGTACGGCGGGGTTCCAGGGGGACCCCGCTGCGGCTGCAAGCGCCGTGGATCCGATCGAGGCTCTCGCGCACGGATTTCCCGGGGAGCCCGACGATGGTGACCATCGGCACACCCTTTCCGCGATGTACCTCGACGGTCACCAGGGTGGCTTCGACGCCGACGGTTACGGCGGACTGCAGGACGCCGAGGGGCGCCGGGGCCGGCATGCGGCTGGGCATACGGTCTCCGCTGGTCTCAGGAGCCTGCGGCCTCATTCAGACGGCGGGCCTCGGGCTTCGTTGACTGATGGAGACGGCCACGGGCCGGCCGTTTCCCCGGACAATGGCGTGGGCACGGGAGGGACGAGGCGAGTCACGCGCGGCCGCTGCTTCGGCGGCGACCGACCGCGATGGGCGCACGGGGCGCGGAGTCAGCCGCTCCGCCGGCTGGTCGCCGGCCTATCGTCCGGGAATCGTCAGCCTGTCACCCGGATGGATGACGCTGCGCGACGACAGGCCGTTGGCTTGCAGGAGCTGCCGCAGCGAGATGCCGTGCCGATCGGCGATGGCCCCGAGCGTGTCGCCGCGACGCACTGTATAGCTGACCGGCCCGGCGGATGAGGCGCCGCCGCCCGGAATGAGCAGCTCGTCGCCTGGGTAGATAGCGCTGCGCCGCGTCAAGCCGTTGGCCGCCAGCAGGGTGTCGAGGTTGACGCCGTGGCTCTGGGCGATCTCGAACGGCGAATCCCCGCGGCGCACCGTGTAGCTGCGCACCGACGTCACCGCTGCGCCGGCGGTGCCGCCCTCCGTGGCGAAGGCGGGGGAGTACACCACCAGCTTGTCGCCCGGATGAATGGTGTTGCTGCGGCGGTTGTTCCAGCT
>CBDUAS010000224.1:0-6723 GCA_965365185.1 uncultured bacterium
CGCCGGCGGGAACAACGTTACGGTGAAAGCTCCCCTCCAGACAGCCGCCGCAAGTCTCGGAGATATTGTCGTACTCGGCCTTGATCCAGCGCCTGGCGGCGCCGATGCCGCGCGTCGGCGACTCGGTATCGGAAAACGTGTTGCGGGTGCCGAAGCCTGCCAGGCTGCGGATGTCCGCCTCGATGCGTTCCGCCGAGACCGCGTCGATGATGTCGTAAATGCGCGCGTCGAGCGTCGGCGGGACGACAATCTCGCCGGCCTGCTGCCCGGAGGCAACACCGGCGGCCGCCAGTGCCATCAGCAAGGCCAATGCGGCGAAAGTACGAGAGGTGTTGCGGAAGTTCCTCATCGCGGACCCCAATTCTCTGAGACGAAGTGAAGGTGAGCTCGGCGGCGGTTGCGGCAGCGGGAGGAGCGACAAGCCCGGATGATACAACACCGCCGCGCGCCTCCCCTGCCCCGGCGGCGTCGATGGTCATCGGGACCGTTTTCAGGGGCCGCCACGAGGCACTCGTACACGGTCGCGAAATTTTCCCCTGGAGACTTGTTAGCAAAATAATCAGATGGTATTATCCGACTTGTTCCGCTACCTCGGCAGTCGACGAGGACAGGACGCGGGTGCCGTTTCTCAGGCATCCGAGCCACCTGCCAGAGGTAGTGATGGCCGGCCGATGCGCATTCGAGGTGGAGGCGCATCCGCGACAAGGACGGCCATCGCCCGGAGCGGCTCGCGCTCCGTTGGCCCGCGGGCCCGCAGTCGCCCAGCCCAGGCACTGCGGGCCCCCTTTTTGCCTGCATCGTCCTCGGCCGGAGCTCGCTTTCGTTGCCCGGACAACCCGCACCCCCGGGAGGTCATTCCTGTCGAGGGGTCTTCCATGGGCGGCCACCGGGTCGCGGCCCGTCATCGACGAGCCTACACCATCCCGCTCAGTCGCCCCGCAGCGCGTTCATCGGATCCACACGGGATGCCCGCACCGCGGGCAGGTAGCAGGCAACGAACGCGGTGGCCGCAAGGACCGCGACGACGGCAGCGAACGTCAGCGGGTCGCGGGCGCTGACACCGAACAACAGGCCTTCGAGAAAGCGCGACAGTACGAGCGAGGCGAGCAGGCCGAGGGCGACGCCGCCGGTCAGCAGCGCCATCCCCCGCGAGACCACGAACCGCAGCACCTCGCCGGGCTCCGCCCCGAGGGCGATGCGCACCCCGATTTCCTGCGTCCGCTGGCCGACGTCGTAGCTCATGAGACCGTAGATGCCGATGACGGCGAGCATCATGGCCGCCAGGGCGAAACCGGTGAGCACCGTGGTCAGCAGCCGGGGCACGGCGATCGCATCGGCAACGACGTTGCGCATGGTGCCGACGCCGGAGAATGCCAGGTCACGGTCGATCTCCCAGAGCTCCGCCTGCACCGTGCGAGCGAAACGGAGCGGGTCGCCGTCGGTGCGTACGACGACAGTCATGAATCGCCGCGGCGCCTGCTCGAACGGCAGGTAGATGGCGGGACGCTCGGCTTGGTCGAGCCCGAAGTGCCGCGTATCGGCGGCGACACCGACAACCTCGCGCCAACTTTCGCCGTCGAGCGTGATGCGTGAGCCGACCGGGTCGTCCCCGGCCCAGTAGCGCCGGGCTGCCGCCTCGTTGATCAACACGACCCGCGGGGCCTGAGCACTGTCGGTCTCGTCGATCCAGCGGCCGCGCACCAGTCGCATCTGCATGGCCGTGAGATACTCGGGGGAGACACTGCGCAACCAGGCGACGGGCGCCCGTTCGCCGGCCTGTGGGCGCGGCAGATGCTCGATCAGGAACGAAGCGTCCTCGTTGCCGCCGGCGAGGGGCAGTGTCGAGATGACGCCGGCGCCGGCCACCCCGGGCAGCGTGCCCGCGCGCCGCACCAACTCGCCGACGAAACCGACGATCTGCTCGGCGCCCTCGTACCGCGCCTGCGGTAGGAAGAGCTGCTGCGTCAGCAGCCCGTCGGGTTCGAAGCCCGGATCAACGTTTGTCAGCGTGACGAAGGAGCGCAGCAGCAGCCCGCCGCCGATCAGCAAGGTCATCGCCAGCGCCACCTCGGCAACGACCAGCACCGAGCGGACACGGGAGCCGCCGAGCCCGTCGCCGGCGCCGCGCCCGCCGTCCTTGAGCGCAGCTCCGAGTCCCGGCCGGGAGGCGCGGAGCGCCGGCGCCACGCCGAAGACCAGGCCGGTGACGATCGCGACGATCAGGGTGAACAGCAGCGTCGTCCCGTCGATGCCGACCTCATCGAGCCGGGGGGTGTTTCCGGGCGTCATCGACAGCAAGAGGTCGGTCCCCCAGAGGGCGAACAACAAGCCCAGACCGGCGCCGGCGAAGGCCAGCAGCAGGCTCTCGGTGAGCATCTGCCGGAGGATGCGGGCCCGCCCGGCGCCGATGGCGGCGCGGATCGCCACCTCCCGCTGCCGCGTCGTGGCGCGGGCGAGCATCAGATTGGCGACGTTGGCGCAGGCGATCAGAAGCACGAAACCCACGGCCCCGAGAAGCATCCACAACCCCGCTCGAACCGGGCCGACGACGCGCTCATGAAGGGGCTCGAGATAGACGCCGACGCCGCCGTTGGGCCCGGGATATTCGCTCTCCAGGCGCGCCGCAAGTCCGTCCATCGACGCTCGAGCCTGCTGCAGTGAAACGCCGTCGCGAAGGCGCGCCACTGCACGCAGGGTCACGCAACCGCGGCCGCACGAGTTCGTCGCGTCGACGCGAATTGGGGCGAAGACGTCCGCCCCGGTCACGATCGGAAAGGCGAAACCCGGCGGCATGACGCCGACGACGGTCGTGGGCACGCCGTTCAGCGTGATCGTCGTGCCGATAACCTCTCGGTCGCCGGCGAACCGGCGGGTCCAGAAATCGTGACCGAGCACGACGACCGGGTCGCTCGTGGCCGTGTCTTCCTGCGGCAGAAACCCGCGGCCGAGAGAGGGCTCGACCCCGAGAATCTCGAAGGCGTCGTGCGAGACGGCCGCACCGGAGAGCATCTCGGCCTCATCGACTCCCGTCAGGGTGGGGCCGAAACCACCGATGACGAAGATGCCGGAGAAGACGTCGTTGAGATCGCGCCAGTCGAAGAAATTGTCCGGCGACGCCCATTCGTCGACCGGCCCACCGATACGGCTATGGTCCTGCCAAACCATGACGAGCGCCTCCGGCTCCGCGTACGGAAGCGGTCGGAGCAAGACGTTGTTGACCACGCTGAAGATGGCCGTGTTGGCGCCGATGCCCAGCGCCAAGGTGAGCACGGCGACGGTGGTGAACCCCGGCTTCGCCCGCAGAAGCCGAAATCCGTAGCGAATGTCCTGCAGCAGGTTCTCCATTGCGATGAGCCCATTCCGAATCGTTGTGTCGACAAACGGCCGGACCGGCACACCTCGATTGCGGCGTCGCCGCGGCCCGCACACGTCAAAGGAGCAAAGCAGATGCCAACTCGTCGCGCGAGGCGGCCGATCGCCGTTTGTTCCGCAGGAGGGCGAAACAACGGCACTACGTTCTCGGCGGTCGGGTCGCGCCCAGCGCCAGGTCGACGTCCGCTGGCGGACGTCGTGTCCCACGAACGGACGCCGGGTCTCGAGCGGAAGCATGCGTCGCCAGCCTCCGCAACGACGGAACGAAGGCGCGGCCGAGGCCTACGGCGCCCCTCCAGGTGGCCCTTCGGGGCCCGTCGCCGGGGCCGAGCGTCGGCAAGAAGACGCCCGGTACGGCGGGGTGGCGAGAAAATTGCAACCAAAACCCGGGCAGGAACGTCTTACCCATTGAGTCGGGTCGCATACGGCGGTCCGAACCGACCAGGCGGCATGGATACGATGAGATTGCTCCGAGGTTTTCGCAGGCACTTCGCGGCGCTGATGCTCGCGGCCCTGGCGATCTCGGTGCTGGTATCGCCGGTCGCGGCGTCGGACGACAGAGCGGCCCAGGGGTGCACGCCCGCGCTGGAACCAGAAGCGGTCGCTGTGATCTCTCCGGAGCTACAGGCCAAGCTCGAGGCGCGGGCATGGCGGACACCGTGGAGCTGGAGGTCACCCTGGACGAGGTGGTCGACCTCGACCGAATCGACGTCATCGCGGTTCTGGAGCACACCGTTGATCTGGCGGACCTGTCGGACTGGGAGCATGAATGGCACGCTCTCGTCGCCGCCGGCGCCAACGAGGAACGCTCGTCCACGGCGTCCCATCCGGTCACCGCGGCCATCCATGGTCTCGTCCGCCTGGCGCGGCTGCCGGGTCGCGCGGCGCTCGCGACGCAACACATCATCGAGGCTTTCGCCAAGATCACACCGCGGCTCGTCGACTCGCTGGTCTGATCCGCGGGGTGCCCGCCAGGGCCCCCGGCATCCCGCTGGTGATAACGGTATCGGTCACCGTGTTGGTCAAATCCGCACCCGTGGGAGTCTCTGCCACCACGCGAATGTAGTTGTCGCTCAGGCCGCTCCAGCAAAGACCCTCGGGACGTGGCTCCGCGGATTCCCACAGAACCGGCAGCGTGCGCCCGATGAACCGCGAGCGAAAGCGCCTCGCCAGCTCTTCGCCCAGCTCGTGCATGCGATTGCTACGCTCCCGGGCCGCCGCCGCCGCCACCCGGCCCGGCATCGTCGCCGCTGCCGTCGCCTGCCGCGCGGAGTAGCGGAAGACGTGTAGCTTGGCGAACTGCATCTCGCGAACGAAGGCGATCGATGCGTCGAACTCCTCGTCGGTCTCACCCGGGAATCCGACCATGATGTCGGTGGTCACCGAGAGGTCCGGCACACGATAGCGGGCCTGCTCGACGAGCCGGCGAAACGACACCTGGTCCGTGCGCCTCGCCATTCGCCGCAACGTTTCATCGCAGCCGCTTTGCAGCGGCAGGTGAACGTGCGGCAGCAAGCGGTCATCGTCTTCCCAGAGCGAGAAGAAATCGTCGTCGAGGTCCCAGGGCTCGAGCGAGGACAGGCGCAGCCGCCGGATACCGGTGCGCCCCAGGATTGCACGCACCAGGCCGTCGATCCCGGGCCCGCCGGAATCCTGGCCGTAGCTCCCCAGGTGAACGCCACACAGAACGGCTTCTTGATGCCCCGTGGCCGTCAGGCGGCGAATGTCCTCCACTACAGCGTCGACCGGTCGGCTGCGTGCGTCCCCGCGGGCAACGGTGACGATGCAGAACGTGCACCGGTTGTCACACCCGTCCTGCACCTTCACGAATGCCCGCGTGCGACCGGCACAGGTCGCGTCCGGCTGCAGCGGGTCGGCGTCGGGTGCGGGAACGAGCTGCCCCTTCTTGATCAGTCCGGCGGACTCCAGGAGGGCGGGCAAGCGGTCCTTGTCGGCGTTGGAAACGACAAGGTCGACGCCCAGGTTCGCCACCTCGGTGGGCGACAACTCCGCGTAGCAGCCGGTGATGACGAGTGCCGCTTCGGGGTTGGCCCGCCGCCAGTGTCGGATGAGCTTTCGCGACTTGCGGGCCGCGACGTGCGTCACGGCACAAGAGTTGAGCACCATCAGGTCGGCGGCGTCACCCGGGCCGACGACGCGGTGCCCCCGGGCAGCCAGAATGCGCGCCAGGGCGTCCGCCTCGCCGATGTTGAGGCGACAGCCGAGCGAATCGATGCGGACTCTCATGCAGCAGCTCCGACGCTACGGCGCAGCCGCGCTGCGCGTCGCCCACAGCCTGCCGATCGCGTAGACGGCGATCAGCGCCCAGACGACGTTGAGTGCGGTGGAGGGATACGCCATGTAGTAGAGAGTGTTCCACGCCAGCGCCGCGGCGCCGACGAGGTTCAGGAGCTGATAGGCGTAGGAGGCCGACGCCACGCGGCCCGTCGAAACGAGCGCGTAGGCCAGCAGCACGCCGCCGGCTCCCAACCACCCCACGATGTCGACTGTCAGCTTCAAGGTGCGTCGGATTGTAGCCTGTGCCGGCTACTGCAGGTGCAACTGCAGGCGGTCACCTTGCTGGATCCTCTCGATGACGTTCGCCCGCTCGATGACGCGCCCGAGGACCGGATAGGCGCCGGTGAGGTGGGGCTGCGATGACTGCGTGATGAAGAACTGGCTGCCGCCCGTGTCCCGTCCGGCGAGGGCGAGCCCGACGACCCCCGCGGCGAAAGGAATCGGGGTCTCCTCGCTGCGCAGGCTGCCCGGGGCTCCGCCGTAGCCCACCGCCGTGGGGTCGCCCGCCTGCACCACGAAGTCGGGAATCACGCGATGGAAGCGAACGCCGTCGAAGAAGCCGCTTTCCGTCCAGTCCAGGAAGGCCAGCGTCGCCAGCGGAGCGGCGGCGGGCCGAAGCTCCCAAACGAAGCTACCGCGCGGCGTCTGTACTTCGAGGCGTGGAGGTTGTTGCTGTAACGCCAGCAAGCGCTGCGCCAGCAGCCGGTAGTCCTCCGCCGAGCGCCCGGTTTCCTGCGGCCCGAGCGCCGCCTCGATGAGCTCGGCGCTGCGCGTACCGGGCGACGGGCGAAGGTTTCGCACGGCCCACAGGCGGACGACGCGGTCCCGATCGCGCAACAGCGCCGAAACCCGGGCATGCATTGTGTCCGGATCGATGAGCATGAGGGTGCCGAGCACGATCAACCGGGGCTCCAGCGCGTCGCGCGCGCCCAGCTCGCGCTGCGCCGTCCACAGCAAATCCGTCCAGTCGACCGCCAGCTCCGACCTGGTCAGCTCCCCGCGGGCCCAGAGCCGCTCGGCGACTTCTGCGGCCACCGCCCGCAGCACTGGTGG
>CBDUAS010000225.1:0-6719 GCA_965365185.1 uncultured bacterium
AATGGACCCGTCATGGTCCGTTGTTCGATACAGGCCGGGCCGATGCGTTCGACGGCCGCCCCCATGCCTTCTTCCGGACTGCCCAGGACGAAGCCGAGGATCGCCGCCAGGAGGCTCACGAAGGCCGGCACCGACAGCAGCGCGTAGTACGAAATCGCGGCGCATTGGTTGAACAGGCCATCGGCAACGAAGTTGTTGGCGCCGATGAAGAGAGCGCGCGGTAGCTGCCGAAACGCCATGCCGTAGGATTCGAGCTGGTGCAGGGTTTCCGCGGCTGCTTCGGATGCTGACGTCGGCTTCATGTTACGGCGGCTGCTTCGGATGCAGATGTCGGTGTCATGTTACGGCGGTTCGTGCCTGGCGCATGCCTTCTTCCTCGTCGACGGAATGGAGAATAACCAGACCGACGACAAAGAACACGCCGAGCGAGAGGATCGCGTATCGAATGCCGATGAGCGCGTAGATGCTTCCGTAAACGACCGGACCGAGCACCGAGGCGAACTTGCCGGCGATGCCGTAGAAGGCGAAGAACTCGGCGCTGTTTTCTTCCGGGGTGAAATTGCCCTGCAGCGCTCGGCTCGCTGACTGGCTACCGCCGAGGATCATGCCCACGGTGATGCCCAGCAACCAGACCTCCGATTGCGGGCTGCCGCTGAAACCGATGAATCCGCCCCAGATCGCCACCAGCGTCCACGCGATCAACGTGAGGATGACCGTTCGCTTGTTCCCCAGACGGTCGCTGATCGAGCCCAGCAGCAGAGCGCCGACAAATGCAGTGGCCTGAATCATCAGAAAGAGCCCGACGATGGCTCCATCAGACATGCCCAGCGCCTCGTCGACGAATATCGCGGCGATCACGATGGTGGTCTGGATACCGTCGTTGTAGATCAGGAAGGCGATGAGGAACTTCCACAGCTCGCGATACCGACGCACGTTGCGGAACGTCTTGCCGACGCGCGCGATGCCCACGCGCAGGTATCCGGAGCCCGGCGGCAGGGGTGAGGGTAACTGGCGCTCGCGCAGCCATACGAACGTCGGGATCGCGAAGATGCCCCACCAAACGGCCACCGACAGGAAAGTGTCCTGCGGCGTGAACGGCTCGCTAAAGCCGATCCACTCCGGGTAGCGGAGCATGGCCAGGTTGACCGCCAGCACGATGGCACCGCTGATATACCCGAGGGTGAAGCCGAAGCCGGAAATCCAGCCGATGTTGCGCGGCGTGGAGATCTCCGGCAGAAACGCGTTATAGAAGATATTCGCGGCCGCAAACCCGATCTGTGCCAGGACGAAGAAGACGGCGCCGCGCCAGTACTGGCCTTCCTGGACAAAGTACAGCAGCGCTGTTGCACCCACCCCCAGGTAACAAAAGAACGCCAGGAACTTCTTCTTCGACGCCGACGAGTCGGCGATCGCCCCGAGCACGGGTGCCAGGACCGCGACAACGAGCATGGCCGCGGCGAGGGTGTAGGTGAAGAACGTCACCCCCGGAACACGTATCGAGGTTCCGAGCACCTCGAGCACCACGCCTTCCTCGCCGCCGGCCAGGGCCTCGGCGAAGTAGCGGTTGAAGATCACCGCCAGGATCGTGGTGGCGAAGGGCGAGTTGGCGAAGTCGTACAGGCCCCAGGCCCAGATTTCCCGCTGTGCGACCTGCCGGTCGCCGGTCATCGAACGGGCAACGGCGTGACGGCCCTCGCTCGGCTCACCGCGATCTCAGTCTCCGCTGTCCGCCGCGAGGCGCCCCTGTTCGAGCTGCACCAGCCAGTCGAGATGCGGAAGGTTGAGTGGTTTCGTGAACACGTCGGCGGCGCCGAGATCCAGGCTGAGCTTGACCGACTCGTCGCCGGCCTTGCCGGTCATCACCCAGATGGTGCCGACATCGATCTTTTCCTCGCGGATCCGTTCGAGCACGCCAAGCCCATCGACCGACGGCAACAGGATGTCGAGGAGCAGGATATCCGCCCGCTGAGCGCGGAGCTCATCGAGCGCTCGCTCGCCATCGTTCACCGTGACCACTACGTAGCCGCGCCGGGACAGGAAGCGCGTCAGCAGGTCGCAGATGAGCGGCTCGTCGTCTGCCACGACAGCTCGCATTGCGCCTCCGGGCTTTCAGGGGTGCAGTATCAGGACTGCAGGGCGCCGACCTTCTCCTGCAGCTCGCCGCTGCGCAGCATCTCGAGGACGATGTCGCACCCGCCCACGAACTCGCCGCCGATGAACACCTGCGGGATGGTGGGCCAGGCGGTGACCTCCATGAGGGTAGCGCGGTAGTTGTCGAGATCCTCGAGCACGTTGGTAGCGGTGAACGGCACTTCGATCGAGCGAAAGGCGTCGCACGTTGCCTTGGAAAAGCCGCACTGCGGCCACTCCGGCGTTCCCTTCATGAAGATGTGGACGGGGCTGCTGGCGACGGAATCTTGGATCTGCTGCTTGAGGTCTGTGGACATCGCTCTACTCCTCTGGGACCACCGTGCGCACCTGAAGCGCGTGCACCGCGTTGGTCAGTTCATTGCCGACAGCCCGGTAGACCATCTGGTGCTGCTCGACCAAGCTCTTCCCGGCGAAGGCGGCAGAAACCACCTGTACGCCGAAATGGTCGCCCGTGCCGGTGAGGTCCCGAACCGCCACCTCGGCGCCCGGAATTCCGGCTTCGATGAGATTCTTGAGCTGTTCGGGATTCATGAACGTTCGCAGCCCCGGACAAAGTCGACGAAGAAAGGAGCGGCGCCGAGGCGGCGACCGCGCCTCTAGTTTAGCCCCTGGGGCATGACGAGGCGAGAGGACCGGAGGGCTCGCATCCCGGGGCGGGCGGGGCCGGGCGCGGCAGCGCGCAGACGCAGGGTGGCGACGGTGCGGCGGTCAAGAGGATGGCGGAGGCGTTCACAACGTGCCCTGCCAAAGGGTTCCGTTCACGTTTCCCTGTCAACGAAGTCGCTGTGCCGCCCCCGCCGTTATCGGTGTCTTTCGCCTATCGATTGCGTCGCCGGAGAGTCTCGATGACGAGTCGTTCCGGCGACATCTCCTCCAGCTTTTCGACCTGCTCGGCCGTCAACACGTCGCGCACGGTGCGGTCCAGGCGCAAGCCCGCCATGCGCTCGTCGACCTGCAGGTCGGCGATCTGTCGCATGTGGGCTTCGATGGCGTCCAGGTCGAGCGTGTCGGCCTCCATCATTTCCTCCAGCTCCAGCTCGGCGATCTCGATGTCCGCGTCGCGACGGATCTCTTCGCGCCGGTGCGCCCGCTGGGCATCGCGGATCGTCCCTTCCTGTGAATCCGAGAGCTCGAGGTCGCCGGCGTTGGCCAGCGCCAGAGACGCAATGCCGCCGGAACGAAAAGCGAAGAGGCTTCCGTACCGGGCCAAAGGCCGCACCCGCATTTCCTGGGCCGCGGCGAGCGCCTGCTGCATCTGCTGAACCTGCTGCTGCTGCGCCTCGAACTCCTGCCGTAGGGCCAAGGCCCTCTGCATTTCCTGCGCCTGGTGCTGCTGTCTCTGAAGCTGCTGCTGCATTGCCAGCTCGTAGAGGCGGCGGGCCTCCTCGGATTGCTGCGCGCTGGCGACGCCGGCACTCGCGAGAACCAGGGCGGAAACCCCGAGGACCGCCACCAGGGTTGCTTTTCGGCGAATATGAACCACTGCGATTCCTCCTGCTGCGGGGAAAAACCTCGGGCGCACTCGTCGCCCTCTTACCAGGTGGGACGCTGCTGGGCGGCGAATAGTCGAGGCCCGCACCGTTTCCGGTGCGGGCCTCTCTAACGCCAGGGGAGGGAATACAGAGGCACTCAGCGCCCTTCGACGGGCTCCTCCATGGCTCTGCGCGGGCCGCGATCCGGACGGCCTCGGCGATCGTCGCCCGCGCGCGGGCGAAGACGCTGCTGTCCGAGCTGTTCGACTTGCTCCGTGGTCAGGATCTCGCTCATGGCCGCGTCGAAGCGAAGTGCGCCCGTTCGCGCGGCGATGCGATGTTCCGAAATCTCCCGCATTTTCGCTTCCACGGCGCTGATGTCGGGCGAATCCACCCGCATCAGCTCGCGCAGATCAAGCTCGGCGATCCGGATCTCGGCCCCACGATTGATCGAGGCCTCGCGGAAACCGTGCTGGGCCGCAAGGATCTGCTGGCGCTGCTCGTCGGTGAGCGTGATCCGCTCGGACTGGGCCAGGGCCCGGGCGGCGAGGCTGGGACGCGCCGCGCCGCCGCGCCCTCGCGGGACACCGGCCAGGCCGGGGCGTATCCGGCGACCGCCCGTGTCGCTACGGCGTCCAGACGGGGCAGCGACGCGCCCGCGCTGCGCTGCGCTGCGTCCTCGGGGGCCGAATTGCGCCGCCATGCCCGGATGTTGCTGCCCGGCAGCGACGCTCCAGCTTCCCGAAAACTCGGCAGGGCCGTCCTGTGGCGTCAGCCCGTCCGGGCTCGCTGGCGGCCACGGCCCGGGCGCGCCGAGCTGCGAGTAAGCTGCCGCTGGTAGAGCCAGCAGGAGCGCGAATCCTGCAACCATCACCCACTTCATCGGGCGCTTGTTCATGCCGACCTCCTCCGGTTCGGGAGCGTTCGTCCTGTCGTTTGACCCGTGGCGACTTCGCTTGCCGCGGCCCCCTGTGTGCGTTGCCGGGGTTGCCGCGCCACCTCGGTGCCACCGGGTCGTCGTCATTCCCTTGTATGACGTGATTGTGGCCGCAAACGCCGTCAGCGATCAGTAAGCCTTTGGTAAAGCTTTGTAAGCGCGAAGCGGGGCGGCCCGCAGGCCCCCCCCGTTTCTACCCGCTGCCAGAAGAAGCGATCCCGCGCACCCGCCGCCGGGCTGCGGACGGATTCCCGTTTCCCGAGGTCGGGCGGGCTCCCGCTACTGCGCGCTGTAGACCACGCGGCCGCCGACAATGGTGTGGAGCACCCGCGTGTCGAGAATCTGCTCCTCGGGGATGGTCATGATGTCCTGATCCAGAACCACGATGTCGGCCAGCTTGCCCGGCGTGATCGAACCCTTGATGTCCTCCTCGAACGCCGCGTACGCACCATTGATGGTGTACGAGCGCAGCGCCTCCTCGCGGCTCATCCGTTGCTCGGGATAGAAGCGCTCGCCGTTGCTCATCATGCGGCTCACCGTCGCGTAAAACGACGGGATGGGATCGACGCGCTCGACCGGCGCGTCCGTGCCGTTGGTGACCACCGCGCCGCTCTGCATCAGGTCCTGCCACACATAGGCCCCCGACTCGGCACGCTCGGGTCCGAGCCTCGGCGTTACCCAGGGGGCGTCGGAGGTGCAGTGAATGCCCTGCATGGAAGCGACGACGCCGAGCTCCCCGAATCGCGGCACGTCGTCGGGGTGCAGGTGCTGTGAGTGCTCGATGCGGAAGCGGGCATCCTCCGCCAGCTCCGGATGCGCCTCGAACGTGCGCTCGTAGATGTCGAGTACCTCCCGGTTGGCGCGGTCGCCGATGGCGTGAACGCAGAGCTGGTAGCCGTTTTCGATCGCCAGGTTGGCGATCTCTTCGATGCGCGCCGGGTCGCCGGTGTTGTGCCCGGAGCTCGACAGCTCGTCGGTGTAGGGCTCCAAGAGCCAGGCGCCACGCGGGCCGAGCGCTCCGTCGATGCTCATCTTGATGGCCCGGACGGTGAGCATGTTGCCGCCGTAGCCGATGACACGCTGCGCCTGCAGCGTCTCCGCGTTGAGGTCGCCTCCACGCAACATGGCCCACATACGTACCTGCAGCGCGCCCTCGTCGATGCCACGCTTCCACAGCTCGATGGTGCCTACGCCGGAGCCTGCGTCCTGAAAGCTGGTGATCCCCTTGCTGATCACCTCCTGGCTGGCGAGCTCCATCTGCCGCCACGTGCGTGCGGCGCGGTCCTCGTCGGTCATGCGGCTCTCGATGTTGCGCGTCGCCCGCCCGAGAACGCCGGAGGCGCGCTCCACGAAGACACCGATGGGCTCGCCGTTTTCGTCCATGATGATCTCGCCGCCCTCGGGCTGATCGGTCTCACGCGTGACGTCGGCCAGCTCCATGGCGTAGGCGTTGCCGAAGGAGGCGTGGCCGGAGGCATGGCGCAGAATCACCGGGTTTTCACGGCTGACCGCGCTGACGTCGTGATGCGTCGGGAAGCCGCGGACAGTGTTGGACTCGTCCAGGTCGGTCATCTTCTCCTGGTGCCAGCCGCGTCCTTCGATGAGCTGCCCGGGCTCGGCGTCGGCAACGGCTCCTTCGACCATGTCGACGACGCCCTCCCACGTCGTGACGTCGAGAAGGTCGAGGTTCATGACGTTGGAGCCGATGCCCATGAAATGGCCGTGCCCCTCGACAAACCCCGGGATCGCCAGGTTGCCCTGCAGGTCGATGACCTCGGTGTCGGGTCCGATATAGGCTTCGACCTCGGCGTTGGAGCCGACCAATTCGACGCGATCGCCGCGGATGACGATGCCCTCGGCCTCGGGGACGTTTCCGTCTACGGTCACCACTTTTCCGTTATGGATGACCATGTCGGCGGGCTCGACGTTCGGCGTCGGCGCGCAGGAGACCGTGAGGACGAGCAGCAAGGCGACGGCGACGCCGAGGCAGCGGCGTGAAACAGCGTGTGCAGCACGGAAAAACGTCATGAATTCCTCCCGGCTCAGGGATCGTCGGGGATCGTTTCGGCGGCGGGACGCCGGGGGCGCCGGGCACGCGCTCGGGACGTCGTGCCCACCGGCAGGGTGGGGAATCGCCGCCGCTCGGTCAACGCCGCCGG
>CBDUAS010000226.1:0-6684 GCA_965365185.1 uncultured bacterium
GGAACCGCGAGGGATCACTCTGCTGTGGAACCAGTTCCTGGATCAACTGCGACCTGACGTCGAAGAAGATCCAGGCGGCGCGACTCACCAGCGCCAAGGCAACGGGCGCCGACACGCTCGTTACCTGTTGTCCGAAATGTCACATCCACTTCAAATGTGCACTGCAGGACGGCTTGCTAGCCAAGCACGCGGCGATCGAGATCAAAGATCTTGCCGTCGTCGCCGCCGAAGCAATCCAGGAGAGCTGAGATGGCCGACACATCCTCCAACGGCGAACCGCGTATCGGCGTCTACGTATGCCATTGCGGTCTGAACATCGCGGGCACCGTCGACTGCCCGGCGGTGGCCGAGTTTGCCGGCACACTGGACGGCGTAGTGCTGTCCAAGAGCAACAAGTACATGTGTGCCGAACCCGGTCAACAGCTGGTCAAAGACGACATCAAGGCCCATAACCTCAACCGCGTGGTCATTGCGTCGTGCTCGCCGCGGCTGCACGAACCGACGTTTCGCGCCGCGTGCGAGGAGGCGGGGCTCAACCCGTATCTCATGGAGATGGCCAACCTGCGCGAGCACTGTAGCTGGGTGCACATGCAGGAGCCGGAGGCAGCCACCACCAAGGCGCGCGACCTCGTGGCCATGGCGGTGGGACGGGCGCGGCTGCTGAAGCCGCAGGAAGAGACGGAGATTCCAATCACCCGGGAAGCGCTGATCATCGGCGGCGGTGTCTCGGGAATTCAGTCGGCGCTGGATTTGGCCGACGCGGGATACAAGGTCCATTTGGTCGAGAAGGAACCGTCGATCGGTGGGATCATGGCTCAGATCGACAAGACATATCCCACGATGGATTGCAGTATATGAATCCTCGGCCCTAAAATGGCGGATGCCGGTCGGCATCCAAACATCGAGCTTTACACGAATTCCACCGTTGAAGAGGTCACCGGCTACGTCGGTAACTTCCGTGCCCGGATCAAGAAGCGCTCACGCTTTGTCGTCGAGGGCGACTGCACCGCCTGCGGCGACTGTGTCGACGTGTGCCCCGTGGTCGTGCCCAGCGAGTTCGAAGTCGGCCTCGGCTCGCGCCGCGCGATCTACCAGATGTTCCCGCAAGCGGTGCCCTCCGCCTTCCTCATCGACATGGACAACTGCCTGGGCACCAACCCCATCGCCTGCGGCAAGTGCGCCGAGGTGTGCGAGAAGGGGTGCATTGACTACGACATGGAAGACCAGAACTTCGATGTCGAGGTCGGCACCGTCGTGGTCGCCACGGGCATGGAGGTTTATGACCCCACGGAACTGGACGAGTTCGGCTACACGAAACACCACAATGTCATCACCAGCCTCGAGTTCGAACGGCTGATCAACGCCGGCGGGCCCACGGAAGGGCACCTCATCCGGCCCACCGACCACAAACAGCCCGAGACCATCGCCTTCATCCAGTGCGTCGGCTCGCGGACAACCAACGGCCGCGGCAATCCGTACTGCAGCAACATCTGCTGCATGAACACGGTGAAGGACTCGCTGCTGATCAAGGACCACTACCCCGACGTCGACGTGAAGGTCTTTTACATGGACATTCGCGCCTTCGGGAAGGGCTTCGAAGACCTCTACAGGATGAGCAAGCAGCGCGGGACGAAGTACATCCGCGGCATCCCGGGTGAGGTCGAGCAGCTCGCCAACGGCAACCTGTTGCTGCACGTCGAGGACACGCTGTCCGGCGAGCTGCAGCAACACGAGGTCGGCATGGTGGTGCTGGCGGTCGGCACGGTGCCGCGCCGCGACAACAAGACGGTCAAGCAGCTCTTGACGCTCTCGACCACGTCGGACGGCTTCTACATGGAAGCCCATCCGAAACTGCAGCCGGTCGACGCGCCCACCCGCGGGGTGTTCTTCGCCGGATGCGCGGAGTTCCCCAAGGACGTCAAGGACTCGGTGACGCAGGCCGGCGCCGCCGCGGCGCGAGCCAACATCCTGATGGCCAAGGGCATGATCCGCAACGAGGCGATCAACGCCTGGGTCGATGAGGAAGCGTGCAGCGCCTGTGGTTTGTGTGCCGACGTCTGCCCGTACCACGCCATCGACGTCGACAAGGTAGAGAAGATCAAGGCGCGCGTCATCGAGGCGTCGTGCTCCGGCTGCGGAACCTGCGCGGCGGAGTGCCCGATCAACGCCATCAGCATGCGCCACTTCGAGGACCAGGCGATCTACGCGCAAATCGACGCCATCTTGGCGGAGAACCCCGAGGACAAGATCGTCGCCTTTGCCTGCAACTGGTGTTCGTACGCCGGTGGCGACGGTGCCGGGACGGCGCGGTTGCAGTATCCGCCAAACGTCCGGTTGGTGCGCACGATGTGCTCCGGTCGTGTCGACCAGAAGTTCGTCCTGTATGCCTTCGAGAAGGGGGCACCCCTGGTGTTGATGTCGGGGTGTCACTTTGCCGACTGCCACTACATCGACGCCAACCGCTGGACACAGCGCCGTGTCGAGCGTCTGTGGAACCGACTGGAGAAGAAGAACATCCGTCCGGAGCGGCTGCAGCTCGAGTGGATCTCCGCGGCCGAGGGCCAGAAGTTTGCCAAGGTCATGAAGGAGATCGAACAGATGCGCTCGCAGGTGACCTCGGAAGAGATCGCCCACACAATGGAGGCGCTGGCCCCTCATGCCTAAGAAAGAGAACGACTTCAGGTGCTTACGGTGCGGCCACGAGCTCGTCGGTCTCTACGACATCAATGAGCCCGAGGAGCGAACCTGCCCGAAGTGCGGCAGCAACAGCGTACGGCCGCTACCCATGAAGAAGAAACCGGCGGCTTGATCATGGAAACCCAGGTAATCGAGCCTCGGGTCAGTGACATCCGCGAGATCCTGGACAAGCGGCAAAACGGTGCCTCATCGCTGCTGGCGGTGATGGAAGAGATCCAGGGTCGGTATCGATACCTCCCCCGGGAGGCGTTGATCATGGTGAGCGAACGCTTGCCGGTGCCGCTGTCTCAGGTGTACAGCGTCGCCACGTTCTACAACGCCTTCAGCTTGAAACCACAGGGCCGGCACCGCTGCCAGGTGTGCACCGGAACCGCGTGCCACGTTCGCGGGGCGATGCAAATACTGGATCGCCTCGAAACCCTGCTCGGTATCAAGTCGGGAGAGACCACCGACGATCTCGAGTACACACTCGAGACCGTCAACTGCCTGGGCGCATGTGCCCTTGGCCCCATCGTCGTCGCCGACAACGCATACGAGGGGCTGATGAGCTCGCCCAAGGTAGACAAGCTCCTGAAGAGGATCCGCCGGGAGGATGCCGAACGCCAGGCCGCGGCCGACGCCGCGGCGGCGGCGCGGCATACGGACCCGCCGCCCAACGGTGGCGCGGGACTGAGTGCTTGAGGACGCAATGGACCGACTGAACGGCGTTGAAGAGCTGGATGCATGGCGGCAGGCCATCATCGACGGTGTCGACCCCGAGCGACCGCGACTTCGGGTGTGCGATGGCACCGGGTGTCGGGCCCTCGGCTCGCAGAAGCTGCTGGCCGCATTGACTGAGGCGGTCAATGGCGACGGTGAAAACGGTCGTGTCGAGATCGTGGCAACGGGGTGCCCCGGCTTTTGCGAGCAAGGCCCCCTGGTCTCGGTCGACCCCGAGCAAGTCGCGTACATGAAGGTCTCGCCGGACGACGCCGGGGCCATCGTCGAGGAGACGTTGGGCAAGGGATCCGTTATCGACAAGCTGCTGTTTGTCGATCCGGTTACCGGCGACGCGGTATCGCGCGAGCCCGATCTGCCCTTCTACAGCCGCCAGACCCGCCGGGTAACGGCGCTGAGCGGTCAGATTGACCCCTGTCGTATCGAGGACTACGTCGCCAAGGGCGGCTACAGCGCGCTGGCCAAGGCGCTTCACGAGATGAACCCGGAGGGCATCATCGACGAGGTGACCCGCTCCGGGCTGCGCGGCCGCGGCGGCGCCGGCTTCCCGACCGGCGTCAAGTGGAAGTTCTGCCGCGAGTCACCGGGAGACGAGAAGTACGTCATTTGCAACGCCGACGAGGGCGACCCGGGGGCGTTCATGGACCGCAGCCTTCTCGAGGCCAACCCCCACAGCGTCGTGGAGGGAATGATCATCGGGGCTCGGGCGATGGGGGCAACAAAGGGCTTCATCTATGCCCGCAGCGAGTATCCCCTGGCCGTCGAGCACCTGGAGATCGCCCTCGACCAGGCCCGCCGGCGGGGATTGCTGGGCGACGACATCCTGGGATCGGGTTTCGACTTCGACATCGAGATGCGACTCGGGGCAGGCGCCTTCGTGTGCGGCGAGGAAACCGCGCTGATGGCGTCGATCGAACGAAAGCCCGGCGAACCACGACCGCGACCACCCTTTCCGGCGCAGAAGGGCCTGTGGGGCAAACCCTCCAACATCAACAACGTCAAGAGCTGGGCGAGCGTGACACTGATCATCCGCAACGGCGCCGAATGGTTTGCCGACGCGGGCACCGACAAGAGCTCGGGAACGGCGATCTTCTCGATGGTCGGCAAGATCAACAACACCGGACTCGTCGAGGTGCCGATGGGGGTCAGCCTACGCGAGCTGATCTACGACGTCGGCGGTGGCATCCCCAACGGCAAGGAGTTCAAGGCGGTGCAGATCGGTGGCCCGTCCGGGGGTTGCATCCCCGCGGCGCACCTCGACGCGCCGATCGACTACGACTCGCTGTCGAAGCTCGGCGCGATCATGGGCTCGGGTGGGTTGGTCGTCACCGACGAGGACACCTGCATGGTGGACCTGGCGCGCTTCTTCATGAACTTCGTTCAGGAGGAATCGTGCGGCCAGTGCCTGCCGTGCCGCTGGGGGTCCCAGGTGATGCTCGACATGCTCACCCGGATCTGCGACGGCGAAGGCGAGCCCGGTGACATCGAGACCCTCGAGGAGCTCGCCGCCATGGTGAAGGTGAGCTCGCTGTGCGGTCTCGGCCAGACCGCTCCCAATCCGGTGCTGTCGACGCTGCGCTATTTCCGTGATGAATACGAGGCGCACGTTCACGAGAAGCGCTGCCCCGCCAAGATCTGCCGAGGCTTGATCACCTATTCGGTGGATGAGGAGGTATGCACCGGTTGCATGGTGTGCGCGCGCAATTGCCCCGCCGACGCCATCAGCGGGGAGAAGCAGGAGGTACACCACATCGACGCGGACATGTGCACCCGCTGCGGAATGTGCGTGCAGGTGTGCAAATTCGACGGCATCAAGGTGGCCTGATGATCGGACTCGCGATAGACGGCAAGAAGATAAGAGTCGAGCCGGGGCGCACGCTGCTGGAAGCGGCGCGCGAAAACGGCATCCACATTCCGACGCTCTGCTACCACGAGGCGCTGACGCCATTCGGCGGCTGCCGCATGTGCGTCGTCGAGCTCGAAACGCCGCGCGGGCCCCGCGTGGTGGCTGCGTGCACGCACCCCGCCGAGGAGGGCGCCGAGGTCACCACCGGCAGCGACAACGTTCTCCGCCTCCGGCAGGTAGCCGCCCAGCTCCTGCTGGCAAGAGCCGGGCAGGTGCCTTATATCCGCCAGCTAGCGGACAGCGTCGGTGCGACCAGCACACCGTACACGCTGCCGAACGACGCCTGTGTCCTGTGCGCCCGTTGCGTGCGGGCCTGCCGCGAGATCGTCGGCGTCGGCGCCATCAGCATGGCGCACCGAGGATCCGAGCGCACGGTATCCGCGCCGTTCCGCATCTCGTCGGCCGACTGCATCGAGTGCGCCACCTGCGTATTCGTCTGTCCGACGGGTGCCATCACGCTGAACGACATCACCGATCGCGACCGAACCGTACATGAATGGTCGTCCGACTTCGTCCGTGGATCCTGCCGGCTGTGCGAGTACCACGCCGACCACTGGTTGGAGACCACAGAAAAGGAGCTCCCGGTCCATGGCCACTGAACGGTCATTCGCCGCCGCCGCCGGACAGACACACGCGCTCCTGCCCGAGGCGCCCGAGCCACGTGTCGGCGTTTTCGTCTGCGAATGCGGTGACAAGATCTCCGGCGTCCTCGACGTCGATGAGCTTACAGAGTCGGCAGCCGCGCGAGCGGGGGTTGCGTTCGCCGACCATGCTCCTTACTGGTGCTCGCGGTCGGGCCTCGACCGTATGCAGGAAACGGTGCGGGCGGAGCGTCTCGACCGGGTGATCGTGGCCGGTTGCAGCGCCCGGACCCACCGGCACATGTTCCGGGATGCGACCGTTCAGGCAGGAGTCAATCCCGAGCTGCTGGGCTTCGTCAACGTCCGTGAGGGGTGCGCTTACCCGCACCGCCAGGATCCGGAAGCCGCCAAACGCCGAGCCTCCGATCAGATCGCCATGGAAATCGCGCACACGGTCGCCCTTGCACCGCGTCCGCCGGTCGAAACAGAGATCAACCGGGCGGCGCTCGTGATCGGCGGGGGTATCGCGGGCCTGACGGCCGCCATCGAGCTCGCCGATGCCGGCGTCCCCGTGACGCTCGTCGAACGCGCGGAATCACTCGGCGCATCGGCCGACGACGAAACGATCACGTTGGTGGCCGAGTTGCGGGCCGCGGTCGAGGCCCACGCCGGGGTCCGCCTGCGCACGAACAGCAGGATCACCGCCTTGACCGGTTCCGTCGGCGCCTATCGGGTGGCGTTGAACAACGGCAACGGCGCATCGGCCGAGCGCCTGGCGGCGGG
>CBDUAS010000227.1:0-6681 GCA_965365185.1 uncultured bacterium
AGCGGAGCGTCGCCGTCCGGGTCGACGGCGGCGACCGCCGCCGGAAAGGACGGTACCTCGTCCGCGACGGCGGCCGGCTCCTCTGCGCCCTCGTTCTCGAGCGCCGCGGGCTCCGGGGAGATCTCTTGACCGGCCTCGGCCGCACCGTCTTCGGGCTCTGTCTTTTTCTTGCGCGACTTGAAGAAATTGAGCGGATTTACCATGTATCATGCGCCTTCCGGCCCTGGCCACGCACCCTAGCGCGCGCTCTGCCGCCTCACCCCGCCGATGTGGAGCCGAAGGTCACATCGGCGCGTGCTGCCTACGGGAACGCATCGTACGGCTCCCGTGATCACAGCGTGCCTACTAAGGTTAGTCATTCTCGCAGGTTGCCGACCCTGATAGCGAGACAAAAACGCAAGGACCCTGGGGCGTTGCGACGCCCGGGCCGCAACCGTCAGTTGGCCGGAACCGCCCGGCCGCGGGCCCATGCACGCAAACGACCCACCCGCTCCGCCATGGTGACCGCCAAAGGTCGGGTGCCGCGACACTCCGCCCGCAGCACATCCATCGTCAGCGACTCGCCCGCCGCGAAGGCGGAGTACAGCCCGGAGATGACGACCTGCTCGATCTCGGCACCGCTGAACTCCTCCGTCAAGGTGGCGAGCTCCGCGATGTCGAGCCCGTCGGCATCCTGTCCGCGGCCGACAAGGTGAATGCGGAAGATCTCGGCGCGAACCGCCGGCTCCGGGAGGTCGACAAAGAAGATCTCGTCGAACCTTCCCTTGCGCAGGAACTCGGCGGGAAGGCGGTCGATGTTGTTGGCTGTGGCAACGACGAAAACATCGCCGGTGCGCTCCTGCATCCAGGAGAGGAAGCTGCCGAGAATCCGCTGAGACACACCGCCGTCCTCGTCACCACCCGACGCGAACGCCTTCTCGATCTCATCGACCCACAGCACCACGGGCGCCATCTTCTCCGCCGTCTGCATTGCACGTCGGAAGTTCTTCTCGCTCTCACCGATGAACTTGTTGTACAGCGTCGACGTGTCCAGCTTGAGTAGCGGCAGCTTCCATTCCATCGCGATCGCCTTTGCGCTCAGGCTCTTTCCACAGCCGGGAACACCGAGCAGGAGAACACCCCGGGGAAACGGCAGGCCGAACTCCTCGGCGCGTAGTGGCTCGGCGACCACCGCCCGGCGCTTCTCGAGCCACCCACGCAGCCGCTCCAGGTCCGCAACCTGCGCTGCACTGCGCTCCAACGGGTAATACTCGAGCAGACCCTCCCGCTCAATCACCGCTCGTTTCGCCTCGATGACGTGGAAGATGTCCTCGGCATCGAGACGGCCATCCTCGACGATCGCTTTGGTCAAGATCTTTTCGGCCTCCAGCAGCGTCAACCCGGCGAGGTGGTTCACAAGCATGGCGCGAGCTTCGTCATCGAGGTCCACATCGATGTGGCGCCGGCGGGACAGGTCACGCACGATCTGCCGCAGCAGAAGGTCGAAGTCCCGGCGGTCGGGGCCCGGCAGCACGACCCGCGCCACCAGCGGGCGTAGGGCTTCGGGGACATCGAGGTCGTCGTCCGTCACGACGATGGCGCCGCGTATCTTCTCGAGGCTTCGCACCGCCTCACGCAAACGCTCGGCGAGCACCGCATCCGCTGCCAGTTCCGCGCCGATGCCGTGGAAGCTATACAACGCCGGCTGCCCGGAGGCGGCGATGTGGCCGAACGCCGACCCGAGGTCACCCGTGGCGTAGATGGCACCTTGGCCGCCGTCCAGCGCGAGTCCGTGCAGCCGCGACCAGCGAAAAAGCGGGATACCCAGGTCGTCGGCGAGGTGGCGAAGCAAAGAAACCGCCCGCTCTTCCTCGATCGTCGGCAGGTGGACGAGACCGTAGCGAGACCGCAGCAGCAGCTCGAGATCCCGCAGAACGTCCGGCGAGCCGGCGGACGCTGGTTTCTTGCTAGCCACCTTACCGAGCCCCCAGCGATACCCCGGCTCGAGCGCCAAGGCCGGTCGTCTTCGAGCAGGTGGGCTCGGGCGGAATCGAACCACCGACGCCCAGATTTTCAGTCTGGCGCTCTACCGACTGAGCTACGAGCCCACCTAACAAGCGTCGTGGCCGGCGGCGCGGTCGCCCACCGGCGGCGCTCCGGCCCAAGAGATGGCCGGCGCGCTGAGAGGATAGCAGCTTCGCGAGGAGCTTTCAGCAAGCCCGAGGCGGGCGCTCAGCGGCGCTCGGTCGCTGTGATAGCATCCGGCACTCGAAGGCGAATGAGCTTCCGCGTCGGCGGCGAGAGGTCCGTGCGGATGAGCCGTCGTTTCGCGCGGGAGCTTCTTGAGGTCGGATCCCTGGCTTCTCAGGTGGAGGTCTATGAGCGAACAAGAGAAGTGGGCCACCAGAGTCGGGCTGGTGCTCGCGATGGCGGGTAACGCGGTGGGTCTCGGTAACTTCCTCCGCTTCCCTGTGCAAGCCGCGCAAAACGGCGGCGGCACATTCATGATTCCGTACTTCATCTCTTTTCTGCTTCTGGGGATCCCGATGATGTGGGTGGAGTGGGCCATCGGGCGTTACGGGGGCAGCTACGGGCACTCCTCGAGCCCGGGCATGTTCGAGCGCATCTGGAAGAACCCGGCGGCCAAGTACCTCGGGGCGCTCGGCCTCTTCATGCCGCTGACCGTGATGGTTTACTACACGTACGTGGAATCGTGGTCGCTGGGGTACTCGCTGTTCACCGCCACCGGGTCTTATTGGGGCACGAGCACGTTCGAGGGCATGAGCGCGTTCCTGGCCGGTTACCAGCAGAACGCCAGCAACCCCTACTTCGCCGACAGCGCTCAGTTCTTCAGCGGCATCGGCTGGGCCTACGGTTTGTTCGTCGTCACCCTGGTGATCAACGTCTACGTCCTGTCACGCGGGGTGTCGGGCGGCATCGAGTTGGTTGCACGCTATGCGCTGCCTGCGCTCTTCTTGTTTGCCGTCATTCTCGTCGTTCGCGTGCTGTTGCTCGGTACGCCCGACCCGGCGCAACCCGACTTCAGCGTCGACGCCGGGCTCGGGTTCATCTGGAACCCCGACTTCAGCCAGATCGGCAACTCGCAGATGTGGCTTGCCGCCGCCGGGCAGATCTTCTTCACCCTGAGCCTGGGCATGGGAACGATCCAATGCTACGCCTCCTACCTGTCCGAAAACGACGACATCGCGCTGACGGGTCTGGCCACCGCGTCGACGAACGAGTTCGCCGAGGTGGTGTTGGGCGGCACCCTGGCGATACCGGCCGCGGTGGTGTTCTTCGGACTGGAACGCACGCAGGAGCTTGCCGGCAATGCTTACGACATGGCGTTCGCGGTCATGCCGGCCCTGTTCCAGCAACTTCCCGCCGGGCAGTTGTTCGGCACGCTGTGGTTCGGCTTGCTGTTCATCGCCGGGATCACCTCGTCGCTCGCCATGGGGCAGCCGCTGATGGCCTTCCTGCAAGACGAGCTCAAGATGACCCGGCAGAAGGCGGCGATCACGCTGGGCATCACCGTCTTCTTCCTGGTCCAACCGGTGATCTTCCTGATGCCGTACTTCATGAACGAGTTCGACTTCTGGGCCGGCACGTTCGGCCTCGTGGTGCTGGCTACGATCGAGCTCGTCTTGTTCTGCTGGATCTTCGGCATCCACCGCGCCTGGGACGAGATCAACCGTGCTGCGGACATCAAGATCCCGGTGTTCTTCAAGTATGTGCTGCAGTTCGTCACGCCGGTGATGTTGTTCGTGATCCTCGGCGACTACTTCTACCGCACCCTGCCGGACGTGATCATGCTGCGCGGAAGCTCGGCGCCGGCAACGCCCGAGGCGGGCTGGATGATTCAGCTCGCCCGTCTGATGCTCGTGGGCATGCTGATCGGCATCTTCGTGCTGGTGACCTACGCCTGGAGAAAACACGGGGGCACCGGACGCGACACCCCCGGCGACATCGAGGAGGTGATCTGATGACGGCAGCCGGCTACATCTTCGTCGGCCTGGCGTGGGCGGTCATCTCCGCCCTGACGGTTTTTTGCTACAAGAAGATCCTCTGGGACTAGCCCGCTTTGGCCGGTTCCTTCGGCTTGCCGGCCTTGTCCTCTGCACCGGCGTCGTCCTTCGCAGGTCGCCGCACCTCGACGAGGTCGTACTCGACGCGGAGCTTGGCGTCGATCGCGTCGGCGATGTCGGCGTTTTCCTCGAGGAACTTGCGGGCGTTCTCCCTTCCCTGCCCCAGGCGCTCGTCGCCGTACGAGTACCAGGAGCCTGACCGCTGAACGACGCCGGCGACCTCGCCGAGGTCCAGCAGCTCGCCGGCGCGGGAGATCCCCTTGCCGTAGATGACCTCGAACTCGGCCATGCGGAAGGGCGCGGCGACCTTGTTCTTGACCACCTTTACGCGGGTCCGGTTTCCGATGATCTGATCGCCGTCTTTGATCGAGCCGATGCGACGGATATCCAGCCTCACCGAGGAGTAGAACTTCAGCGCCCGCCCGCCGGGGGTGGTTTCCGGGTTGCCGAACATGACGCCGATCTTTTCCCGCACCTGATTGATGAAGATCAGCGTCGTGCGCGACTTCGAGACAACGGCCGTGAGCTTGCGCAAGGCCTTGGACATGAGGCGTGCCTGCAGGCCCGGCTGCATGTCGCCCATCTCGCCCTCGATCTCTGCGCGCGGCACCAGGGCCGCAACCGAGTCGATCACCAGCACATCGAGCGCGCCCGATCGCACCAATGTCTCGGCGATCTCCAGCGCCTGCTCCCCGGAGTCGGGCTGTGCGACGAGCAACTCGTCGAGGTTGACTCCCAGTGCCTGAGCGTATTCCGGGTCGACGGCGTGCTCCGCGTCGACGAATCCGCAGATGCCACCGGCCTTCTGGGCCTCGGCAACCACGTGAAAAGCCAACGTGGTCTTGCCGGAAGATTCCGGCCCGTAGATCTCGATGACCCTGCCGCGCGGCACGCCGCCGACGCCGATCGCGATATCGAGATTGATCGAACCCGTGGAAATCGAGGGAACATCGACGGAGCTGTCGGACCCCAGGCGCATGATCGCCCCCTTGCCGTGCTGCCGCTCGATCTGCGAAATGGCGAGCTCCGCCGCTTGCTGTCTGTCGTCCGTTTCCTTCGCCATCGTGTGCTCCTCAGCGCGCCGCGGTGGAAGGGGATCTCGTCCGGTGTAGACGGCCACCGGCCCGAGAGTTCCGCGTTTCGGCAGGATAACAGGCCAGGAAGTCCCGTAGCCTGCCGCGGGCGCTTATCGCGCCAGGTACATCCAGAAAACCTGCATGCCGAGCTCGCGGATGTCGTCGGAGCCGGGCTCTATCTGTGCAGGGACGAATGTCTTGTCGACCTCGAAGGTGAGCTCTACCCAATCGCCCTCGTCGAACGCGTCGCCGGGTATTTCGATGCGCTTGACGTACGGGCCTGTCTCCGTCACCTCGAAGCGCACGATCTCGCGCTCACCCGCCCTGATGATCACCGTCTGCGAACCGTCCAGATAGTCGATCGGGCTGAGTGCTCTCAGGTGCAGCGTCGACGGCCCCCGTGGATGACCGAAGGCGGCGGTGGCCTGCTTTCCGATCCAGCGCCACGTCCGCGATGCCGGGTCCTCGATGGTCAACGAGGTCTCGGGGTCCTCGAAGCCGCCCATGAAGACCGGAACGCCGCCGCGGTCCTCGGTCCGTATGATCACGGAGTGAACCAGCGGGCGGTTCTCCAGCCCGCCATCGGCCAGCGTGGCGACCTGTTCCCGCGTGGTTTCGTCGTACAGGCCGACGTAGAAGTCGAGGTATGCGACCTCCAGCTCCTGATCGGGGTAGACCCAATGTCTGTAGCTGACGGGCTCCCCGGCCCGCCATTGACTCGTCGGCACCGGGGGAAAGTGATCGTCCTGCACGACGATTCGGCCGTCGGGGTCGACAAGATGAACGAAGATTCTGAAATCGTCGGCGGGGGGATCGAAATCGGCCGCCGGCGTCCACGTGTAGCCGATGTCCAGCGGGCTGCCGCTCGGCAGGCTGTCGGGAAGATCCAGCGTGACCGCGGCCCGGACCGCGCGACTGACCTCTTCGCCAGCGCAACCGGCGGCTGCAACACACACGAGGAGCGCCAACGCGCTCGCCAGGTGCAAGCACGCACCCCGGGGTTTCAAAATCGCAGGCATCTCGAGTATTCTCCGCGGACCTTCGTTTCGGGCGGGCAGACCACGGCGGAGTCTACTTCGGTGCCCGTGTGCCTTCAAGTTGCGCTCTCCGTCGCCACCGCGCTCGTGGAGCCGGATCTGCTTGGACGCGCCTTCGTTGACCATCAGCAGGCCCCATGCTAACTTCCGCGCCGTTCAGCGTATCGCGCTCCAGGAGGATCCGTATGTCGTACGAAGCCCTCGGAATGGTCGAGACGAAGGGCCTGGTCGGGGCCGTCGAGGCCGCGGATGCGATGGTCAAGGCCGCCAAGGTCGTGCTCGTCGGTAAGGAACAGGTCGGCGCCGGCCTGGTCACCGTGTTGGTGCGCGGTGACGTCGGCGCGGTCAAGGCCGCCACCGACGCCGGAGCCGCAGCGGCTCGGCGGGTGGGCGAGCTCATCTCCGTGCACGTGATTGCGCGACCCCACGAGGAAGTCGAGAAGCTCATTCCCCAGGCACCCCAGGCGGGCGCCAGCGCCGGCTCAGGTCGCAAGCGCAAGTAGC
>CBDUAS010000228.1:0-6679 GCA_965365185.1 uncultured bacterium
GCCGCCGGTGCCGTTGACGATGACGAAGTCGCCCTCCCCGACCGCGGCGCGATGCACGGCCTGCAGCGGGGTGGTCACGGCGTCGGCGATGACGGAGAAGTCGGCCAGCGAATACCCCTCGGGCATCGACGCGATTTCGGTGAGCCCGGTTGCGGGCACCACCAGGTGGTCGGCGAAGCCGCCGTCGCGGTCGTTCCCCGGCATGGTCTGGCGCCGGCACACATTGCCGCGGCCGGCACGACAGAAATCGCAGTCCCCACAGGGGATCACCGCCGCGACCAGGACGTCCTTGCCCTCCCACTCGCGACAGCCCGCGCCCGCCTCGACGACCGTTCCGGAAACCTCGTGGCCAAGCACGATGGGCAGCGGCGACCGCGTCGGCACGTGCCCGTGGAAGAACCCCAGATCGGTATGACAGACACCGCAGCCGGCGACGCGGACGACGACCTCGCCGGCAGCGGGTGACTCCAGGGGCATCTCGCCCCACTCGAGCGGCTCCCCCGGAGCAACCAAGGCCCACGCGTGACGAGTCGTCAAGATCACCTCCCGATGCGCGTGAAAGAACGTGCGACCGTTCGGCGACCGAACGATCGTTCGGTTTTTCCACGATATGAGGGTCACGCTATCTTGTCAACGGGAACAGGCGCCGCCTTGCAGCTAAAGTTGCGGTACGCGATCAACCGTCGTTCGTGACGCATCGGACACGCTGTTTCGTCGGACCCTGTTTCGTCGGACACTCTGTTTCGTAGAATGCCCTGTCTCGCCGGCCGCCCTGTCTCGCCGGCGAGCCGAGGAGGCGAAGGGAGGCACCATGAAACGCTGGCACTCCGGAGCGGGAGAGCTCCTGTGCTTCGGCTTGGCACTCGTTCTCTGTGGTTGCGATACCGGCGGGGAGACCGTGCCCGCAACGCCGCAACCAGAGGCGGAGACACGAGCAGCCCCGGCTGGAATCGGCGAGCTGCAGGCGGTCTCGCTGCTCGGCGAGGACCTCCACGCCCGCGTCGATACTGAAGGGAGCATCGCCGCGGCCGATCGAGCGCTGGCTGCCGACCCCGACAGCGTCGAGCTGCTCATCGCCGCAGCGCGCGTGCGCCGCAACTTCTGGCAATACCGCGACGCCATCCGCCTGTACACCCGGGTCATCGAGCTGTCGCCGGAGGATTGGCGCCCTTACCGATTCCGCGGCCACCGCTACATCTCCGTGCGCGAGTTCGACCGAGCCGTGGCCGACCTGGAGCAGGCCCGCGACCTTGCCCCCTACAACTGGGATGTCGCCTACCATCTCGGGCTCGCCTATTTCGTCAGCGGTCGCTTCGATGACGCTGCCGACGAGTACCTGCGCTGCCTCGGGATGGCCGAAGACGCCGCTGCCCGGGCGGCGCACAGCGAGGAGTTCCGGAGCTGCTCGCAGAACGCGGACGATCCCGAGTCCATGGTGGCGATGACCGAATGGGCGGTGCGCGCGCTGATGCGCGCCGGGCGTAGCGATCAGGCCGACCGGTTGCTCGCGGGAATTGCCGCCGACCTGCCCGTGGAGACGAACCTCGCCTACTATCACGATCTGCTGTTCTACAAGGGGGACAAGACCGCCGACGAGCTGCTCGTGCTCGACGAGAGCTCGCCCTACCGACTCGAGACCGTCGGCTTCGGCGTCGCCAACTGGATGCTGGTGAACGGCGAGACCCAACGGGCCGTGGAAGTGCTGCAGGAGATCGCCGCCCACCCCTGGTGGCCCGGGTTCGGACGTATCGCCGCCGAAGCCGAGCTGGCGCGAATGCGCGACGGCTCGTGAGGCCGCCGGGGCGCGTCAGTCGCCTACCCAGCTCTCCATGAACCTCGCCCCACCCTCGCGCTCCTGCACCAGGGCCGCAAAAATGGCGCGGAGCTGTTCGTACGGCAATGTGCCGATGACCATTCGATTGTTGATGATCATCGTCGGCGTAGAGCGAATGCCGTGGGCGTAGCGCTCGTCGGTCTTTTCGTACTCGGCACCGGTGCGGATGATGCGATCGACGAGCTCACGCGTCTTCGCGTCGGTCAGCGCTGCCTCCACACCGTGTCGGCGTGCCAGATCGGCGCGCCACTCGGGTGACCTGGCCTCGCGCAGGTTGGCGAAGACCTCGTCGTGGATGGCGAGGAACTTCTGCGCATCGTACGCCGCCATGTACGAGAGATCGCAGGCTCCCGGGTGCTTGTCCTTGTCGACGACGTCGTTGCACTGGGCGTCGAGCGGAAAGAACTGGAAGGCAATGTTCATCTTGCCGGCAAACTCTTCCTTGAGACGATCGAGCTGCTCGACAAGATAGCGGCAGTCCGGGCAGAGAAAATCTCCGTATTCGACGATGCGGATGGGTGCGTCCTCGAAGCGCTCGGTCGCGCGCGCCACCCAGAACGGGGAGATGATGCTGGGGGCAGCGACCTCCGGCAGGCTGTAGAACTGCTCCACGACCCGCGAGGCCACGGCGCCGGATTGAGCATCCTCCTTGGCGACGCTGAACGCCGCGAAGCCGTATGCCCCGAGGGAAAAGGCGACAACCGCCGTGAGGACGTGCTTGAACGAGGGGCGCCCGAAGCGGGCGGCCAGCGACGCACCATCTCCGTGGTCGCCGTAACGCCAAAACAGGCCCAGCGACAGCAGGGAGAAGGCGTAGTACCCCGTGCACAGGAGGCAAAGGCTGCCCAGCCAGGCGACCGAATAGAGAAACAGGGCGATCACCCCGATGCCGTTGAGCAGCGCAATGCTCATGTTGGTGCGCTCGAAGGGACGCGAGGGAAACAGCGCTCCCAGACATACCAGGGCGCCGACGGCAAATCCGAAGTAGCCCATGGGGACGCCGCCGAACGCGGCGATGCCGGAGAACGCGGACGCATCACAATTGAAGAACGCGTTGATGTCGCAGATCGATCCTTCCCAGATCGAGGCCGGGAAGTTCGCCGCGTAGTAGTGCTCGATCGTCCACAACGAGGCGCCGGCCATGCCGGCGCCCGACAGGAAGCTGAGGCCCCGTTTCCAGGTGAGGCCGTCCAGCGTTAGGGAATGTCGCACGGGGGCTCCTGGACTGGATGCAGCGCCGGGGCCACCCGGCGGTCGCCCCGACTGAAACTAGGACTCCACTATCTTAATACTGCATTTCGCGCTTGGCGAGCGCCTTCGTGTTTCTGCATTGCGTCGAGACCTTCACAGCGCGCAAGCTGTGTGAAGTACCCGGCAACTCCCGCCCGAACGTGACACGCATGGTCGACCCCTACGTCGTCGAGACCCACCGAAGGCTCGCCGTGCATTCTCCGATGCGCACCGGCTTTCGTGTCTTCCTCGGCTTGATCGCGCTGTTTCCCCTGCTGGCACCCTACGAGCTCATCATCCGCCCGCAGTGGGAGAGCTACTTGAACCCGTTCTTCCTCTTCGCGGCGGCAATCGCCCTCGGAGCGCTGGCGGTGAGCGCGGGCTTCGCCTGGGGAGCGATCGCCGGGGTAAGCTCGTTGATGATCTTCAACAAGGCCAACAAGACGTTCACGTACATCGTCGAGGCACCCGCGATCCGCCGCCGCGAATACGCACATCCACTTCGCCAGGTTCGATCCGTAGAGGTAGCCACACACGAGTCCGGTGACAGTGGCCCCAGCTACGCGTTGAGGGTCGGACTCGAGAGCGGGGAGCAATTCGAATCGGCGTCGTCGTTTTCGCTGCCCGTCATCGAGGACGTGAGAGACTGCGTCGTCACCTTTCTGGACGCGTGAGACCGCGTCCGCGACTCGCTTCATCGTGCATCTCTTCAAGAGGAGGACCCGATGCCGCAACGCTCCCCGGCTGTGTTTCTTGCCCTGTCACTCCTGATGCTCGTCGTCGCCGTCGCGCCGGCTCAGGCGCAGTCGTCGTGGAACACCCGGGCACTCGAGCGTCTGATGCACGAGTGGGAGGTGAAGCTGGAGAAGATGGAGCTGCACCTGCAACCGGCGATGCGGCGGGCCGGCGTCGACATGTGGATCATCATGTCGCGTGAGTTCAACGTCGACCCGATGCTGCAGATGTTCGGCGACTACGGCATCTCCGGCTGGTATGGGCACCGCAACGCCTACATCTTCTTCGACCCGGGCGACGGCGAGTCGCTCGAACGTACGCTCATCGGCACGCACCAGAGCGGCCGCATGCGCGAGTTCTTCCCCACGATCATCGGCTATGGCGAGGAAGGACTGAAACCGCACCTGGCGGAGTTCATCGCCGACCGCGATCCGCAACGCATCGCCGTCAATCGCTCCCGGACTGTGGCGATGGCGGACGGCATCACCGCCGAGATGCTGGCGTACCTGGAAGACTCCATCGGCCCCCGGTACGCCTCACGCCTGGTGTCGGCCCAGGACCTGATCTTCGACTACATCAGCCACCGCACGCCGGCCGAGCTGGAGATCGAGACAGAGGCGAGCCACCGCACCTGGTACATCCTGCGGCGAGCGTTTTCGAACGAGGTGGTCACACCCGGCGCAACGCGGCTGATGGACATTTACGGCTTCATCCTGCAGGAATGGCAGGACCAGGATCTGGAGTTCAACTTCGCCCCCGGGATCACGATCTATCGTCGCGGCGTCGACGGCGGCATCGACGACACGGACAACCCCGTGGTCATGCCCGGCGACCTGCTGCACGTCGACTTTGGCGTGCGGCTGATGGGCCTGGTCACCGACCAGCAGCACGTCGCCTATGTGCTCCATGCCGACGAGACCGAGCCGCCCGCGGGCCTGCGGTCGCTGTTCGAACAGTCGGTCATCGCCGGGGACATCTACGCCGAGGAGCTGAAAGCAGGCAACATCGGCACCGACGTGAAGATGACGGTCGAGGAGCGCGCCGCGCTGGAAGGAATCGACGCCTCGATCTACGGCCACACCCAGGGCAACTGGGTGCACGGCGCCGGCGCCCGCACGGTCTTCGATTGGCCCGATCGCTACGGCGATTTCGCCCGCGAGCCGGTGCGCCCCACCGAGTTCTGGTCGATCGAGTACAGCGTTCAGGGCGAGGTGCCCGAGTGGGGCAACCAGGTCGTGCGCATTCCGCGCGAAGAGGACGCAGTCGTTGCCGCCGACGGTGACGGGGCGCGATTCCTCGCCGGGCCGCAAAGGGAGCTCTGGCTCATTCGTTCGCGCTAGTCGCCGTCGCTCTCGACCCGGTCGAGGTAGTGCTGGATCTCGTAGCCGATGGCCTGCATGAGCTTGATCTCGCGCAGCGACGGTTCCGCCCGGCCGAACAGGGCTCGTAGCGTGCGCATCACGGTCGCGGCGTCGCGCGTCCCCTTGAAGAAATCGATGCGACGGAGCCCGCCCTCGAGCGCTGTGTACATCCGTTCGATGTCGCCCTGCCGGGCGGGAGGGGTCTTGCGTGCGCGCTTGCCGAGGCCGAGGGTATCTTCGGGCGCGAACGACTCGCTGGCGAGCAGCAGCTCGTAGCAGACGACCAGGCAGGCCTGCGCCAGGTTGAGGCTCGGGCGCTCTTCGGCGGTGGGAACGACGATGAGCTTGTGACACAGGTCGAGCGCCTCGTTGGTGAGTCCGCGATCCTCGCGACCGAAGAGGATCGCCACGGGACCTTCGGCGGCACGGGCGACGATGCCGGGGGCCGCCGTTCGTGGGTGCACCGCGTTGGTACGGGCGGCGCGGGCACGCGCCGAGGTGCCGACGACGTAGATGGCGTCGGCAACCGCGCCCTCGAGGCATTCGTGGACCTCCGTCGCCCGGCGCAACCGGTCGCTTCGGTGCGCTATGCCGTCGATGCGCCCCTCGTCATAGTCGTCCGGGTTCACCAGGCGCAAACGGGCCAGACCCATGTTCATCATCACGCGGATCACGCCGCCGATGTTGACGACGTTCTTGGGAGCGTCGAGAACGATGACGACGTTGGCGAGCGGCCCGCCGTGCCGATCGGTATGGGACTCGATGCGGGGATCGTTTCGCGGCTCGGCCCCAGGGACATCATCCCGCCCGACACCGCGGGTACCATCACGCTCGGGGCCGGGGGCGGGCCGACGCCGAGAACCGGGCACCTTCATCTCACGCAGTCCGCCGGCGACCTGATCGCGCGGGCGTCCGGGTAGAGGGCAAGCAGGTCGTTCACGCGGTCTTCTTCGACGAGCGTCAGCGCCGTCGCCAACCCGTCCGCGGTGATCCCGTCCACGGCAACGACGGTCGCCGCGCGGCGATGAGAAAGGCCGAGGCCGCTGTGTGGGTCGACCGTGTGGGAGTAGCGTCGGTCGCCCACGTCGAGGAACTGCTCCCGGTCACCGGACGTCGAGATCGCCGCGTTCGCGAGGTGAAGACTGCAGCCCTGATCGTGCGGCGCACGCAAATGCTCGATACGGACCCGCCAGCCGCGACTGCTCGGTGGAGCTCCGCTCGCCACGATGTCGCCGCCGGCTTCCACCAGCACACGCTCATGGCCGCCGCCGTCCAGCACGGCAATCGCGCGATCGAGGACGTAGCCCTTGGCGATGCCGCCGAGGTCCAGGCGAAGGCCGCTTCGCTCGATTCGCACCGTTCTGCCGACGGGGTCGAGCGTGAGATGCTCGTAGCCGCCGAGCGCCCTGGCTCGCTCGATCTCCGCCGGCGCCGGTAAGCGTTCCCGAACGATCGCTTCGCGCCACAGGGCGCTCAGCGCGCCGGCGGTGGGATCGAACCTGCCGTCGGTTTGGCGCGC
>CBDUAS010000229.1:0-6650 GCA_965365185.1 uncultured bacterium
GGTACGTACGGAGACGGGCTACAACTTCGACGTGGTCGCCGGCGAGAACAACGGTGTCCCCTACGGCTCCATCATCGGTGAGTTCCCCAATCTGGGCTTGGACAACCCCAAGACGCAGGACATCCCGGCGAGCTGGCACCGCGATCACATCATGTCGGCCTCGTGGACCTGGGAGATCCCGGGTACGTCGTGGACCGACAGCGGTGGCATCATGTTCAGCGGCATCTACCAGTACACGACGGGGCAGCAGAGCGAGTTCTTCGCGGACTCCAGCGTGCCTGCCGGATACCCTGTATTCCTGGACAACGGCAACCGCAACCTGGCGCCGGGCGGCATCTACGACTGCAACACGACGTCGGACATCTGCCGGGGACCGGCGGACTTCAACGGCAATGAGAACGGCTACACGACGGATAACTACTCGCGTGTCGACCTCTCGTTCCGCTACGTCATCCCGATCCAGCGCGCCAACGTCACGGTGCTGTTCGACATCTTCAACGCCACCAACGCCGTCAGCTTCGGCAACTCGTTCGGCTCCAGCCGTCCGGGCTCGGGCTCGTTCCTGATCCCCAGCTCGGCGCTGCAGCCGCGCGAACTGCAGATCGGCGCGCGTGTCGACTTCTGATCGGGTCGATACGCCGCGTCGCTGACGCGTAGTTGATTCAGCCGCTGGCTGGCGGCCCCGGTCGCCAGCCAGCGGTTTTCTTTATAATGGAAAGTGCAGCCGCTGGCGCGGCAGCATCCCGCTACGCGAACGTCGCAATCCCCGCAGGTGACCCAGGACACGACAATGAGACGGCAAACGGTAGCCGGCACCCTGGCCGGTCTGATCCTCGCTCTTACGGCCGCGGCGTTGCCGACGACCGCGGCCATGCAGCAGGATACGGACCTGGCCGTCGAGCTCACGGCAAGGGCGGCCGACCTGATCCGCGAGAACCGGCTCGGCGAGGCCTTGGAGCTCCTCGAGCAGGCTGTCGCGGCCGACGACACGTACTGGGAAGCGTATTACCAGCAGGGCCGCGTATTCGGTATGCGCGAGGACTTCCTCATGGCCCGTCACGTGCTGCTGAAGGCGAGTGAGCTCAACCCCGGCCACGCCCACACCCACCGCCTCGCATGGGAGGCTGCCTACCGCATCGGCGACTACGAGAACGCCTGGGACCAGGCCATCCGCGCCTCGCTTGCCGGTCAGGACATGAATCAGTGGTTCCTCGAGATGTACGGCAAGTCGAACCCGCCGGAGGACTTCGAGCAGCGCATCAACTCGCCGCGCATCTATGTGGCCGGCGTCGGGATCGGCGAGGTGGAGGCGCGCAACCAACTGCCGTTCAACCGCAACCCTGCGACCGGGGGCATCGGCACGATCAGCGGCCGGCCGGCGTACGCCGAGGGCATCAACCGTGCCAACGAGAACGCTTTCAACCTGGCCCGACTGCGCCGGATCCTGACCGAGGCCGTTTTCGAAGCCCCTTACCTGGGCACGGTGCTCGACGCGGAGCTGGCCGACTACGTGCTCGGTATCTCGGTCGATGCGCTGGGCGAGGGCGAGCCGGTGAGCATGGAAGGCTATCTGCGGCTCTACGACACCAGCACCGGCGAGGCGGTGTACTTCCGCTCACTCAACCTGCGGGACATCAGCTCCGAGGCGCTCCTGTTCGGCGAGATGCAACGTCAGATCGTCGAGCTGCAGAACTGGTCGATGTCGCGCAACCGCTAGTGTCCTGAGTCAGGACACCAGCGAGTGGCCTGCACCGGACGCATCGTTCGTGTCGTGCTGGCGAAACGGGCCACGAACGGCTCGGCGCTGTGAAGGGCGGCTCCGCGCCGCAAGTCTCGATCTCGTAGGAAGGGCCGTGAGACCCGTCGCGCGCCAGCTCAGACCAGCGCCGCGAAGCTCTCCGACAGCGCGTCGACACCCTCGTCGATCTGCTCGGCGGTGATGTTCAGCGGCGGGCCGATGCGCAGGACGTTGCCCCACAGGCCTCCCTTGCCGATGAGCAAGCCGCGCGCTTTGGTTTCCTCCATCAGTCGGGCGGCGGCCTCGGCGGCCGGCTCCTTGGAGTGGCGATCGGCGACCAGCTCGATGCCCTGCATCAGCCCCATGCCACGGACGTCGCCGATGATCTCGAAGCGCTCGGCAAGCTCGTCGAGCCTCTCGCGCAGGTGGGCGCCGACGACGGCGGCGTTTTCCAGCAAGCCCTCCTCCTCGATCACGGAAATCGATGCGTACGCCGCCACCGACGACATCGGGTTGCCGCCGAAGGTGGAGATCGTCAAACCGCCGGCGAGCTTCTCGGCGAGCTCCGGGCTGGTGGTCGTGGCGCCCAACGGCGCGCCGTTGGCGATGCCCTTGGCCATGGTGATGATGTCGGGCTCCACGTTCCAGTGCTCGATGCCGAACCACTTGCCGCCGGTACGGCCGAAGCCGCTCTGCACCTCGTCGGCAATGAAAAGGCCGCCGTGCTGGCGCACAATCTCAGCGGTGATCTCGAAATACTCGGGCGGCGGCACGATGTAGCCGCCCGCTCCGAGGACGGTCTCCGCGAGAAAGCCGGCAATGACCCCCGGCGTAGAAGTGACGATCAGCTCTTCCAGGTCCTCGGCGCAGGCAACGCCGCACTCCGGATACGTCAGCTTGAAGGGGCAGCGATAGCAATACGGCGCCGGCGCGTGCACGATCGAGGCGATCTGGTTGGGCTGCATCTTCCACGTCGATTGCCCCGACAGCGACCGCGCCACCGCCGACCGGCCGCTGTACGAATGACGCAAGGCGACGATGGTCTGCGCCCCGGTGGCGAGCTGGGCCAGCAGCACCGCCGTCTCGTTCGCCTCGGTGCCGCTGTTGGTGAAGAACGTCTTGCGAAGAGCGCCGGGGGTGATCTCCGCCAGCTTTTCCGCCAGCTCGACGATCGGAGCGGTCGGATACAGCGTCGAGACGTGCTGCAGGGTGGCGGCCTGTTCCTGGATCGCGGAGGTCACTCGCGGGTGGCAGTGGCCGACCGCGACGGTGACGATGCCGGCGAAGAAATCGAGGTACTCGCGGCCGTCGAAGTCGTAGAGGCGAACGCCCCGGCCGCGCTGCAGCGGCAGCGGCGTCTCGTAGTAGTTCATCACCGCGTCGAAGATGTAGCGGCGGTGTTTGTCGTTGATCAGCTCCGCGGCGCCCTTCTTCACGGCTTCACTCATGCCGGCATCGTATATCGAACAGCCCGGCGTTTCGACGCCGCCTCAGAGCACCGGGCGCACGCAACCGGACACCTCGTCGAGCTCGCGCAGGAACCCGTGCAACACTGCCTCGAACCGTCGTGGCTCCTCGACCCAGGGATGGTGACCGGAACGCTCGAGAATCTCCAGGCGTGACCGCGGCAGGAGATCGTGGATCTGCCGCGCATGGGCAGGGGTCGTAGCCACGTCGTACCGCCCGGTGAGCACCAGCGCCGGCACGTTCACGCCGGGGAGGCCCTCCTGCACCCAGGGCTCGAGCTCATCCGCCACTCCCGCGAGTGCTCTCGCCGACGGTCGGCGAGCCCCGCGCGACCGCTCGATGAAGCGCCGCATGGCATCCAGATCGTAAAAGTACGCCGGCATGAGCTGTCGCATCCGACGGGCCAGATCGGCGTCCGACTCGATGCCCCGTAGCCGACCCGACGTGGCACGAAAAAGCTCCACCGCCTGGCGCCGGGCCGGATGTCGCGCCAGCTCGTCGAGCACGCCCTCGAGCGCGGGGTCGTCGACCTCCCGCTGCACGGCGGTGTTGAGCAAGATCAAGCCCCGCAGGCGTTGTGGGTGCCGCACGGCATACGCCATCGAGATGAAGCCACCGTGTGAATGGCCGGCCAGCACGAAGCGGTCGAACCCGACGTCGGATCGCACCCGATCGAGATCGGCGATCAGATGTTCGATGTCCTGGGCATCGGCACCCTCGATCCTCTCCGAGCGGCCGACGTTGCGGGGATCGTAGGTGGCCACGCGGAAGCCACCGAGCATCGGCACCAGCGTGGCCCTCAAGTAGTCGCTGCTCGGCCCCCATGCGGGCCCCTGCACGAGGATCGGCGGCCCCTCTCCGGCAACCCACGTTGCTAGACGCACCGGCATCCCTAACACCCTATCGCCTGTGGTTGCCCCCTCTCTGACAAGGGGTTGTTCCCGATCAGGCGTACACAAAGCCCTCGACACCGTAGTGAGGATCGGCTCTCAGAGCAGCGTGGTCGTAGTCCCGGTAACCGCGCCAGGCGCCGACGGCGGCAAGAACAGAGTCGACGGCATCGCCGGCGGAGTCGCCGAGGATGCGTTCACGGAGGGCTCGCGCCGTGGGCCGCACGAGACCGTCGTCAACCAGCGCGGCCAGGATTCCCCGGCGCCGCGCCCGACGATCGTCGCCGGCCCCCTTGTACCCTCGCGTTGAATACCCGAGCTTTGCGAGCACCGATGCCGGACAGACTTCCATCAGATACACGTGGGGTACGGTTCCGGAGGCGGCGTGATGGAACGGCAGCCGTGCGTCCGCCCGCTCCCGGCTTTCGGGCAATCGATCGAAGGGCAGCACCGCGACCTCGGACCGGGCGCGTAGGGGACGCAGTACATCGGCGATCCCGTGGTAGGTCTGCCTGAAGATCCGCAGGTTGTACGGGGAGAACGGCGTCGACGACTCCACGTCGGTCTTTCGTCGAAGCTCCGCGCCGGGCGCGGCCTCGCGGCAGCGGGCCCGCAATGCTCCGGCATCCGCGCACGCCGCCACGGCATCGACGCGCTGCGTGTAGTCCGACCCGGCCGGCGCGATCGCCGCGGCAACGCCCTCGGGCAATGCGAAGGAAAAATCGAAGCCCCACGCCGAGCGCGGCGACTCCACGACCTTCTGCACCAGGGCGCGGAAGGCATCGTCGCGGGGCACGGCACCCCCCGGCAGCTTGGCGATCGGGTCAACGCTCTCGAGGCGGATGCCGTCGCTGCCCGGATGGGCGCGACA
The DNA here is from genome assembly GCA_965365185.1 of uncultured bacterium. GTDB lineage: Bacteria > Acidobacteriota > UBA890 > UBA890 > UBA890 > CBDCGW01. Next base: position 4,967 of record CBDUAS010000229.1, read on the forward strand.
GATCCAGATGTGTCGCCCGGCATCCTGCGCGGCGCTGAAGTCGACGCCGAACACCCGCCGAGGGCTGACCGGAACAGGGCTCATCGAGGGCGTCAGGACGAGCGCGCGAAGACCGGCTCGGCGTAGCCGAGCAACGCCTGCGCCGCCGGGTTGCCCTCGTCCAGCAGGCGGCCGATCTCGCGCGTCCCGGTGAGCTTCAGGTCGAAGTCGATCGGCAGCACGGCGGCGATGAGCGTCCGCAGCTCGTCCTCGGCGGCCCGCAAGCGCGCGCTGCTGCGCATTCCCTTGTACACCACGATGAAATCGACCTTCTCCAGGCGCGGCACGTCGACCAACTCGGAGCCATACAGATACAGCCCTTCGATCCAAAGAAGCTTGGCGATCTGCGGGCCAATGAGGCCGAGCCGGGCGCGTACTTCTTTGAGCGGCAGTCCGGGCTCCTGCGGCACGAGCTCGGGCACAGGGGCCTCGGCGTGCTCGTCTTCGGGCTCAGGGGCGGCGGATTCGGCGGCTTTCTTCCGGGTTGCACGCCTGGCCGCCTTCGCCCGTTTCTTGCCGGCCTTCGAGGACTTCTTGGCGCCCGCCTTCTTCTGCGGCCGGGCGGGCTTCTTGCCTGCCTTCTTATTGACGGCCTTCTTCTTGCTCGTCTTCTTCTTGGCCGTCTTCTTCTTGGCCGTCTTTTTCTTGACCGTCTTCCTCTGCGTCGCCTTCTTCGTGGCGCCGCGTTTCTTTTTGGCGGTCTTTTTCGTCGCAGTGGCGCCGCTCTGCTTCTTCGTAGCCTTCTTCCCGGCCTTTGTCTTGCGCTTTTTCTTCGCGCCCCGGGCAGCGCCGCCGAGGGATTTCCTGGCGGTTTTCACCGCTTTTTTGCTTTTTGCTGCTTTCTTCCGCGTCGCCTTTCGCTTTGGCGCCGCGGTCCCCGCCGACTTCGAAGATCGTGTCTTTTTCGCCTTCTTTCGCGCTGTGGATTTCTTCTTGCCAGGTTTGCTGCCGGACGTGGCCGCCTGTTTTCGTGTCGTCTTTCGTTTCGACATCGTATTTTCCCACCCCTCCGGTGAAACCGGACCTTCCAGCGCTTCCTTATCTCTTCCCCGGCCCCACAAGTCAATACCCCGGGCTGTCGTCCAGGAGCCGCCGAGATACGCTTACGGCGCCATGAAACTCCGCGAGCGCATGCAGTTCTGGGCGCAGATGCGCGCCGATTTCGTACACACCGGGGCGGTACAACCATCCTCCCGGTTCCTCGCAAGCGTCATGGTCGCGCCCCTCCGCGAAAGACGCGCCGGACCAGCAGCCGGCAACGCACGGATCCTCGAAATCGGTCCGGGAACCGGCGCCGTGACGCGCGCCATTGCGGCACGCATGGGCACCGGCGACGAGCTGGTGTGCTACGAGATCAACGCTCAGTTCGTCCGCTTGCTGCGGCAGGCGCTCGTCGAGGACCCCATATTGTCCGCTGTCGCCGACCGGACCATCGTCCACAACACGGCCGTGCAGGACATGCCTGCCGGCGAGCTCTTCGATGTCGCGGTCTGCAGCGCGCCGCTCAACAATTTCGAGCGCGAGACGATCGACGCGATTCTCTCGACGATGATGAGCTCCCTGAGGCCGGGGGGTGAGGCGACGCTGTTCGAGTACCTGCTCCTGCCGTCGATCCGGCGGGCATTCAGCCGCGGCGCGTCCCGAC
>CBDUAS010000230.1:0-6623 GCA_965365185.1 uncultured bacterium
ATTCCCCTTGGGCGTGTGGGTCTTCGCGCGCGCCAACCTGGATCTCATCCAGCTCGCGCTCGCCGCCGCTACGATAACGTTCGCACTGGTGGTGCTGCTTCGGGAGAGGCGCGGCGAGATGTACTTCGCGAGGTCGGGCGACGCAGGCGGCGAGGACGATCGGGAGGCCGGAGCCGAAAGTCACCGAACCATCAGCCGCGAGGCTGCGACCCCGCGCGTCGTTGAGCACCGGCCGCTCTCAGCCCTCGTCATCGGAGCGGCGGCGGGCGCCATGACCTCCTCGCTGGGCGCACCGGGGCCGCCGGTCGTCCTCTATCTCGCCGGGCTCCGCCTCGACAAGACGGCCTTCCGCGGCCTGGCGTTGTCGACCTTCCTGGTCCTGCAGCTCGGCTCGTTGCTGGGACAGTCGCTGTACGTCGGCATCGACGCGGGCGTATGGGGGCTCGCCGTTGTGTTGGTACCGACGGCGGCGCTGGGCGCGGCTGCCGGACACCGCTTGTGCCGCCGCGTAAGCGAGCTGGCGTTTCGCCGCTTCGTGCTCGCGCTGCTTCTCGCCACGGGCACATACATGCTGTACCGGGTGTTCGTAAGCTGAGTCAGTCCCTTGCTGCAACGGCGGCAACGCTGCGAGAATCCCGCCTCGGCGTCGATCGGTCGAGCTTGGCAACGCCACGGGTCTGCGAATCGCCACGCCGACAACCCGGGCTCATCGAGGAGGGCGGATGCGTACAAGGCTGGTGTTCGGGACCGTGGGATTGGTGCTGCTGAGCTGCTCTGTCGCCGCGCAACAGCCGACGGCCGCGCGCCTCAATCCGGTCATCGAGCTGCTGGAGCAAGGCAACCCCGTCTTCGGGGTCTACGCTCCGCGCGATCGTCGCGCCCGCGGCCGGCGCGGACAAGGCGAAGCGGCGCCCGGCCCCCCCGCGCGCTCGCCGGCCGATCTGGCCCGCGAGGCGATGGCGTACGAGGCCACGGATTTCCTCTTCGATGGCAGCATGGAAGGTGGCTTGGAGCGCGCCCTGCCGGCATTCCGCGCGTTCACTGAGGGTTGGGCGCAGGCCGGCCCGCTCGCGGCAGGCCCTTCGCCCCGGTTGACCCACCCGCTGATCGTCAAGTCGCCCGAGCTACATTCCGGGGTGGCCGCCGACATACGGCAGCAGCTCGACCTCGGTGTGAGCGGTGTCATGTTTCCCCGGGTGGAGAGCGCCGAGCAGCTCCGCGAGGCGCTCGCTGCCATGCGCTTTCGCTCCAACGGCGGCACCCGGCCGGACGACGATCTCGGCGCGGCGCCGGCGCGCTGGGGCATGTCGGCCGCAGAATACCGCCGCAAGGCCGACCTCTGGCCGCTGAACCCCGAGGGTGAGCTGATCAACTGGACGATCATCGAGAGCCGAGCAGGCCTCGACAACCTGCGGGAGATTGCCGCCGTTCCCGGCATCGGGGTGCTGTGGCCGGGTGCCGGCACGCTGCGGGGTTTGTTCTCGAGCACGAACGCAGCGGGCGAACGCGAGCTCGATGAGGAAGCCTGGGAGGCGGCGATCCAGCAGGTTCTGGCCGCCTGCAAGGAGTTCGATATCGCGTGCGGCTTCCCGGCCGGACCGGACGACATCGAGATGCGCATGCAGCAGGGCTTCAGCGTCTTCGTGATGAGCTGGGGAGACGCCGGCTTCCGCGCCATCGAGATCGGCCGGAGGGCGGGCAAGCGAACGATGAATCCGCGGTAGGAGGAATCCGCCGGGCCGCCGCCACCCGATGCGTCTCTCATTGACCTGCCGTTGCAGCGCCAGGTCAGAGAATGTCCGGTACGGCGGCCGGACGGTGACGTAAGATCAGCCATCATCAAAGCCAGACCGCCAACGACGGAGGAGCACGTGGCGACACCCGACGAGCAGCTACGGAGCATGCTGCGTAACCTCGAAGAAAAGACCGGAAATACGCTGGAGCACTGGGTCGGCGTGGTCCACAAGAGCGGCCTCGACAAGCACGGCGCAATCGTCAAGATGCTGAAGTCCGACCACGGCATGACGCACGGTTACGCCAACCTGGTGGCGCACGAAGCGCGGAATGCGGCGGTCAGCGGCGGTGGCGACGAAGATCTGGTGGCGGCGCAGTACAGCAACAAGGAGCAACTGCGTCCGATCTACGATCACCTTGCGGCGGCGGTGCAGGAGCTCGGTGACGACGTCGAGCTGGCGCCGAAGAAGGCGTACGTCAGCCTCCGCCGCGCCAAGCAATTCGGTCTCATACAGCCGTCGACGAAGACCCGCGTCGACGTCGGGCTCAACCTCAAGGGACGAAAGCCGACCGCGCGGCTGGAAGCTTCCGGTAGCTTCAACGCCATGGTCAGCCACCGGGTGCGGCTCGGAGACGTCGCCGAGGTCGACGAAGAGCTCATCGGCTGGTTGCGAGACGCGTACGATGCAGCGGGCTAACAGCGCGGGTTCGCCGAAGCGTCGCGGTCCGGTGGCCGCCGCACTGGTCGCGCTGGCTGTCGGTTCAGCGACCGGGTACGCATCGCGAGGCGATTGGTCGCTCGGCGGCGCGGCGTTCGGATCAGGCTACCCACGCCCCATCTTCTTGACGTAATCGAACTCCGCCTTGGTGACCGACTGCACCGAGAGGCGTCCGTAGCGGACCAGTTCCATGTCCTTGAGCAGCGGTTCCTGCTTGATGTCGGCGAGCGGAACCGGGTGCTTGAACTTGGCCACGAACTCGACGTCGACCATGTCCCACCGGGGATTGTCGGGGTCGGACTTGGGGTCGTGGTACTTGCTCTTCCCATCGAACTGGTACTTGTCCGGGTAGGCTTCCTTGCAGACGCGAGCCAATCCCACGGCGGCGGGGGGCTTGGCGTTGCTGTGGTAGAAGATCACCTCGTCGCCGACCTTCATCTCGCGCATGTTGTTGCGCGCCTTGTAGTTGCGGACTCCTTCCCAGCACGTGGAGCCGTCCCGCTGCAGATCATCGATCGAGTACACGTACGGCTCGGATTTCATCAGCCAGTATTGCTTCGCCATAGCGCTCCTCCGCCCGCTCGAACAGGATGCGACCGCGGTCGCTCGCCCGTGCGCCGTCCGGGTCAGCGGGACTTGTCGACGCCCAGCTCGCCCAGCTTGGCCGCCATGTCTTCGGCGGAGGTCGCCGGTTGGACCTGCTTGTCGATGTGCAGGATGCGGCCATCCTTGCCGATGTAGAAGGTCCAGCGGCTCGCCATCTCGCGACCGCCGAGCACACCGTAGGCGTCCGCGGTCTCCTTGGTGGGATCCGAAAGCAGGGGAAAGTCAGCGTTCTGCGCCTCGGCGAAGGCGGTGTTCTCCTCCAGCGGATCGACGCTGGCCATGAAGTAGGTGACGTCGTACTCGCGGATCATGTCGCCGTTTTCGGCCAGGGACTTGCACTCGATGGTGCAGCCGCGGGTGAACGCCTTCGGATACCAGGCGATGACCACCGCCTGCTCGCCGCGAAAATCCGACAACGTGTAGGTGTTGCCGTCGGAGGCCTGCAGGGTGAAGTCGGGGGCCATGTCGCCGACCGCCAGCTCGGAGCTCTGGCCCCAAACCGACGCACCGCCGGCGATGAAGATCATCAGGACGAGTGTCGTTGTGCGGATCGCGTTGCGCATTCCCCATCTCCTCTTTCTTCTCGGGTGACGTTTCAGATCGGTCTCGATGCGCCGACCTTATGCCGACGACCCGGCCCGGTTCAACTTGGTGGCGGTTCGCCGCACGGGCAGGCGATTGACAATCTATCAAAAGTTCGTATATAAACTTGTATATGCAAATAAATAGCGAGACCAACGCTTTGGCCTGCGGCATCGCGGCGGACTGCCTGCACATGCGCGTACGCATGCTCAGCCGCGTGCTGTCGCGGCTTTATGACGACGCGCTACGCCCGTTCGGCGTGAAGTCGAGCCAGTTCAACATCTTGGTGGCCGCCGGAACCATCGGTCGGGTGACGCCGCGCCAGCTCGCCCGGCAGCTCCAGCTCGATGTTTCCACCGTGAGTCGCAACGTCGAGCGGCTGCGAGCGCGGGGATTGCTCGCGGCCGTCGACGACGACGACGGCCGCGCCCGCCCATTCCGCCTCACCGAGGCCGGGGCGCGGCTCATCGAGGAGTCGCAGCCTTCCTGGAGCCGGGCACAGAACGAGGCGGCGCGGCTGCTCGGCGAGGGCCGCTTTGAAGCCGTGTTCGGCGCCGCCGAACGCATTCGCAAACAGGCAACCGAACCATGAGCACGACCACCCCGCTGGAGCAGCATCCGACCGTCATGCGCCATCGAGGCGCGTCACCCCCACAGCCGGCCGGCATCATCGACGCGGACCTTCTGCGGCGCCTTGCCCGCGAAGCCGGCGCCGAAGACGTCGGCCTGGTAGAGATCGACCGGCCGGCGCTCGACGACCAACGTGACGACATCCTCGCGGCGTTCCCGAGGACAAGGACGCTGTTGAGCTTCGTCGTGCGGATGAACCGCGAACCTATCAGGAGCCCCGCGCGGTCGGTGTCGAACCTGGAGTTCCACCACAGCGGCGACCGGGTCAACGAGGTGGCCCGGCAGATAGCCGGAGCGCTCCAGGAGGAAGGCATCGGCGCTCTCAATCCGTCGATGGGCTTCCCCATGGAGATGACCCGTTTCCCGGGCAAGATCTGGGTCGTATCGCACAAGCCGGTGGCGCAAGCAGCCGGCCTCGGCAAGATCGGCGTCCATCGCAACCTGATTCACCCGAAGTTCGGGAATTTCATCCTGCTGGGCACGGTGCTGATCGACGTCGAGGCGACGGAGTACGACGGACCCATCGACTACAACCCCTGCCTGGAGTGCAAGCTGTGCGTCGCCGCATGCCCCGTCGGTGCGATCTCTCCGACCGGCGACTTCGACTTCTCCGCCTGCTACACGCACAACTACCGTGAGTTCATGGGTGGGTTCACGGAATGGGTCGAGCGCGTCGCGGACAGCAAGAGCGGCATCGACTACCGGACAAGAGTCGAGGACTCGGAGTCGGCGTCGATGTGGCAGAGCCTCTCCTATGGCGCCAACTACAAGGCCGCCTACTGCATCGCGGTCTGCCCGGCCGGAGAAGATGTCATCGGACCGTTCCTCGACGACCGCGGGAGCTTCTTGCAGGCGACCGTCAAGCCCCTACAGCGGAAGGCGGAGCCGGTCTACGTCATCCGGGGCTCGGATGCCGAGGACCACGTTACCCGGCGTTTTCCGCACAAGCGCGTCCGCCACGTACGCTCCAGCCTGCGGCCGCGCACCGTGCGAGGGTTTCTGGAGGGAGTGCCGATCGCCTTTCAGCCCGGGAAAGCGAAAGGCCTCGATGCCGTCTACCACTTCACCCTGACCGAGGACGAAAACGGCGAGACGCGCCGGGCCACGATCACCATCAGGGACCAGCAGGTGCGCGTCGACGACGGGCACGTCGGCACTGCCGACCTGGTGGTCACCGCTGATGCCGACACCTGGCTCGGTTTCGTGAATCAGGATCGCGGCCTGGTGCGTGCTCTGGTGGCGCGGAAGATCCGCATGCGCGGCTCACCGCGGCTGCTGGTGGCGTTCGGCAAGTGCTTCCCGGTCTAGCCGCTAGTTCTCAGAGCGTTGTTCACCACGTGGACACCGCGCTCGGAGCGCACTGTGGCCGAGCGCGGGTGGCCGGTGCGTTTGGGCATGGGGCATCGTCGTGTCGGAACCGGTGCAGAGGCGCCTATCCGGAGCCGAAGCGGATCATTGTCGAGGCGGGAAAGGCGATGATCAGGGCGTGCGTGAGAACCGGTGCCAGCAGGTTGCGGCCGCCTTTGAGGTAGACGGTGCCGAGGATCAGCCCGCCGACGACCCCCTGTCCCATAGCGGCGCTCCAGGCGGCGCCCCAGTCGCCCGCCGACGGCCAGTTGGGGTTCAGGTAGGCGTAGGGCAGGTGATAGACGCCGAACGCCAGTGACGCCAGCACCACCGCCCCGATACGCGACGAGGTGATCTGCTCGAGCTTCACTTTCTGCGCTTCGGCCAACCCCATCGTTTACGAACATGCCCAGCCCGTTTTCATCGACTCGGATTGGCGCAGCTGGAACCTGGATCCGAATCTCTTGGAGGAGGAGTTAACCGAATGCGCTCGTGGAGGTCGGCTGCCTCGAGCCATTATTGCCGTGGATATTCTGGGGCAGAGCGCAGACATGGATGCCATTGATGACATCGCGGCCCGCTACGAGATCCCGGTCATCGAGGACGCGGCCGAAGCCCTGGGGGCCACCTACAAAGACCGGCCGGCCGGAGCAAGCGGATGGGCCAGCTTCTTCTCATTCAACGGGAACAAGATCATCACGACCAGCGGTGGCGGCATGATCTGCTCGGATGACGGAGAATTGGCCGAACACGCCCGCTTCCTCGCGACCCAGGCGCGCGATCCTGCACCCTACTACCTGCATACCCAGATCGGCTTCAACTACCGGCTGAGCAACGTACTGGCCGCAGTGGGGCTGGGTCAACTTGAGGTTCTTGAAGATCGCGTCACAGCCCGGAATGTCGCGGCGCCGAAGATGGTGCTCGTCGCGTCGTCGTCGGAGCAGGAGATGCACTGGATGTCCGACAGACTGGACGTCGTCGTGGGGCTGGTCAGCCGGACGCCGG
>CBDUAS010000231.1:0-6545 GCA_965365185.1 uncultured bacterium
GAGCAGCGTCATCAGCAACATCGTGCCGGCAATTCCGGGCGCGAACACCGCCAGCGCCAGCGTAACGAGGGCCATGCCCACCGCTCCGGCGGGGATGAGGCCGTACTCCACCTTGCCGGCGGACAATCGCCCGGCGAGAACACTGCCCAGGGCGATGCCCACACCGAGCACCGCCAGTGGCAGCGAAGAAAGCGTGTCGGAGAGCGCCAGCGTGGCCTTGGAGTACACCAGGATGTTCTGCCCGAGCATGCTGGCGATCGCCCACAGGTACACCGACCCGAGGATCGCCAGGCGCAACACGCGGTCGCTGCGGATCGCCGAGAACGCGTCTCCGAGCGTGGCCCCCTCGTCCCCGCGGCTGCGGGCCGCGGGTACGCGCGGCACCGTGATCGAGGCCATGAACCCGACGATCGCGAGGCCCGCGAGCACCATCCCCGCGACCCACGGCCGCGAGGCAGCAAACAGGTCGGACAGCGGCCCTGCTGCGGCGGTGCCGCCGATGATCGCGAGCATGGTCCACATCTCCAGCAGCCCGTTGCCCTCCGAAAGCTTCTCGTGCGGCAAAACCTCCGGCAGGATGCCGTACTTGGCCGGGCTGAACAGCGCACTCTGAGCACCCATGAGCGCCAGGATGGCAAAGGGCAGCAGCCGGTTGTCGGGTTGGAGGTAGAGGCTGTACGCAATTCCTCCCATCAGCGCCACCTCGAACAGCTTCATGACGACGATGACGGTGCGCTTGGAGAAGCGGTCGGCGATGATCGCCGCCGGCACGGAGGCCAGGATCATCGGCAAGGTCAAGGCCACGAAGGCGGCGGTGGCCTCGACCTGGGACGCCGCCTCGAGTCCCGCCGATCCCGGCGGCAACGCCAGATTGCGTATTGCCAGCAGCGCGACGAAGACCTTCAGCGCGTTGTCGTTGAAAGCGCCGAAGAATTGCGCCACGAGCAGCCCGCGGAGCGGGTGCTCGAACTTCGGTGTATCGCTCATGTCGCCCACTAAAGCGGAGGCCGCTAAGGGTTATCAAGCCTTTCGTCGACTAACTCTACCGGGTGCCGGGCCCTGCGCCCGGACAGGTCTGCAATCTGAGCGCGGCACGACGTGCCGCAAGCAAGCACCTGGCAGCCGCCCGCCGCGGCCGGCGGCGTCGTCTCGGCGGCGGCACTGAGGGTATCGAGCTCGGCACAAAGGCGGTCGCCGAGCTCGGCGCTCAGTGAATAGTAGATGCTCTTGTAGCCGAACGATCCCGCCATCCCGCAACACTCCTGCGAGGTCACACGGACATCCAACCCCGGCACCGTCCGGAGCAGTCGCACGGCCGCGGGCAGCCATCCCATGGTCTTCTGCTGGCAGTGCCCGTGGAGTACCGCCGACGCTGTCGTCTCCTGCGGAGGCTTCCATCGCGACGGCCGGGAGGTCGACCCGACGGTAGCGTCACCCGAAAGCCGACGATCGAGGAAGTCCATCACCTCGTAGCAGCCCGCCGCCACCTCGGCAGAGTCCTGTCCCGGGAGCAGCCTGCGATGATCGTCGGCGATGGCTGCGACGCACGAGGGCTCCACGCCGACAACCGCGTGCGCCGTGGCGACGATGGGAGTCAGGACCTCTTGCAGTCGAATCGCCTGCGTGGCGGCGGTGCGCAACAGCCCTTGCGAGAGCGCCGCGCGTCCGCAGCAGTGGCCGGTGACGAGAATCACGCCGAGGCCGCATTTCTGCAGGCACGACACGGCCGCCTTGCCAACGTCGACGTCGACGTGCTCGGTGTGGCAATCGGCAAACAGAAAGACCGTCGACCCGCGGCGATCCTGGCTCGCCCTTTCCGCCTCGAAAGGCGTTGTCACCAGACGCCCGCCGCGGCGACGGAACCACAGCGTGAAAGGCTCCGGGTCGGGCTCTGGAAGCGCTCGGGAGCCGGACAGCCCCGTCATTCGGGACAGAAGGCTTCGGGTCGGGCCGAACCGACGCACGGTACGTCCGAACCGACCCTTACCCAGACGGTAGGCGCGAGCCGGGTCGGCAAAGAGCCGCGCGGCGAGGCTGACCGAGCCCTCTTCTTCGACCGGGACCAGGCGGTCGTAGACCATCCGCTCCCACCGACCGCGGGGTCTGCGCCGGCCCGCGGCAATCCGGTCTCGAAGAACGACGTTCATCCACGGGATCTCGATGTTCACCGGACAGACGTCGCGGCAGCGGGAACACGTCGTACACAAGGAGTTGAATTCCGCCGCGGTATCGAGCCCGCGAACACCCGCCTCCCAGGCGTTGCCGATGCCGGATGGATACGTGGGTCCGCCGTATACGTGCCCACCGACCACCTGGTAAGGGGGACACACGGTCATGCAGGACCCGCAGCGTATGCAATACAGCGCCTCGACGAGCGTTTCGTCGTCGCGCATCGCCAGTCTGCCGTTGTCCAGAAGAACGACGTGAAATGCCCGCGGCACGCCGGCGTGAAACGGCGAGCCCGCCCATCCCGGGCCGGAGATGAACGAAAGGTACGAAGTCAATAGCTGGCCGGTGGCCGCACGCGGTAGGAGTTGCAAGAACGGCAACAGGTCGGCGGCGCCGGGGATCAGCTTCTCGACACCGGCGAGCACCACATGCACCGGCGGCAACTGCGTCGTCAGACGCGCGTTGCCCTCGTTCTCGACGATGACCACCGTGCCGGAGTCGGCAAGCAGGAAGTTCGCCCCGGTGATGCCGAGGTCGGCGCCGAGGAAGTCCTGGCGCAGCTTTTGTCGCGCGAGCTGCGTGAGCTCGGCGGGCTCCTCGGGCACACGGCTCACTCCCAGGTGCTCGTGGAACACCCGGCGCACGTCATCGACCGACATGTGGATAATCGGCGCGGTCACGTGCGACGGCCGATCCGAGGCAAGCTGCACGATGTACTCCCCCAGGTCGGTTTCGCGCACGTGCAAGCCGGCTGCCTCCAGCGCGGCGTTGAGGTGGATCTCCTCGCTGGTCATCGACTTGGATTTCGTCACCCGACGTGCGCCGTGTGCCACCGCGATGTCGGTGATGATCCGGCATGCAGCCTCGGCGTCCGCAGCCCGATGGATGTGCCCGCCCTGGCTCTCGACGGCCTCCGCAAAGCGATCGCTGAGGTCGGGCAGCGCTGCGATGGCCTTTTCCTTGATTTCGCGCGCCCGGTAGCGTGCCTGCTCATACTCCGGGAAGCGGGCGACCACCCGGCGTCGTTTCGCGTTGATACCGTCGACGGCGTGGCGCAGGGCACCTTTGAGGTTCTCGTCGGCGAGCGCCGCGCGAATCTCGCGTCCGAGATTGCGCTTGCCGCCGCTCATCCGACGACCAAGACGTGCAGCGAGTTGGGCCCGTGCGCTCCGAGCACGAGGGTGTGCCCGATGTCCGCGGTCCGGGACGGCCCCGTGATCCACACCCAGTTCCGTTCTCCTTGGCGGAGGCGCGCCTCGAAGTGCTCGAAGGCGGCGGGCAAGTCGGCGACGACCGATTCCGCCGCCAGCAAGACGACGTGCACCCACGGCAGGACGCTGGCCAAGCCCCAACCGCCCGGGTGTCCGCCGAGCAGGAGCGTCCCGGTCTCGGCGATGGCAAGCTCGGCGCCGGTCAGTGACATGCGGAAGTGGGGAGCCCTGTCGCCCGCCGCATCGACCGGTATCAAATCGATGCCGTGCGCTGTGAGCAGCAGCTTGATCCCGAGATCGTCGACCAGCCGCGTCGGCTCGTAGAGCAGCTCGCGCACCCCCTGTCCTTGGGCGATGCGGGCGATGTGCGCGGCGACGGGCCGTGGCCCCTGCACGCGATCGACACTGCCGCCGGTGTCCGTGAGGACCTTGGCAAATGTCTCGACCGGGTGAGGAGCGCTGCCATCCATGGCCCCAAGGTTCGCCCAGCCGCGGTGCCGGTGCAACGCGACGGTGGTAACCTTCGCGATCGTGCCGCCCACCGGGGACAGCCGGGCTGACTGCCATCCATGCGATACGCCTTCGTTATCGATCACCGACGTTGTATCGGCTGCCACGCTTGCTCGCTGGCCTGCAAGTCCGAGCACGACGTGCCGCTGGGCTCCTACCGCACCTGGGTGAAGTACGTCGAGAAGGGAGTCTTCCCCGACGTGCGGCGCTTTTTCAGCGTCCTGCGCTGCAACCACTGCGACGACGCGCCCTGCATCACCATCTGTCCGGTGACGGCGCTGTTCCGCCGCTCCAACGGCATCGTCGATTTCGACCACGATGCGTGCATCGGCTGTAAGGCGTGTATGCAGGCATGCCCGTACGACGCCTTGTACATCCATCCGGAGACCGGCACCGCGGCAAAGTGCAACTTCTGCGCTCATCGGGTGGAGAACGAGATCGAGCCTCCGTGCGCCACCGTCTGCCCGACCGAGTCGATCGTCGTCGGTGACCTCGACGATCACGGATCGCGGGTCTCTCATCTCGTCGCCACCGAACGGGTGAGCGTGCGCAAACCGGAAAAGGGCACGCGTCCCAAGGTTTTCTACATCGAGGGAGAGCCGAGCGCGCTTACGCCGGGAATTGCCGATCCGAGCGGCGGCTACCTCTGGGCCGACGGTCCCGGGCCGTCGCCGTCCGCGTACGCTACGACGCGCTTCGAGCCTGACGACGGGCATCGGGCCGGGCCCGCGGGATCCGCCGAGGGCGCACAGCCTCCCGACCGCTGGATCGAAACCGAGCCCCCGCCGCCGGGGGCCGCGGAAGCACTTGCTGCCGCGGCCTTGCGCGGCGATGCCGACTTCTATACCGGAGCCTGGGCCGGACTGGCTCCGGCGCGCACCGTCTACGACGTCGCCCACGCCGAAACCCCGTGGGGTTGGAAGGTCTCCGCCTATCTGTGGACGAAGTCGATCGCCGCGGGCGCCTTTCTGGTGGCGGCCCTGGCGCCCTGGCTGGAGGTGTCCGGACCGCTCGCCAACGTCGCCGCGCCGGCCCTCGGCCTGCTGTTTCTGGCGATCACCGGGCTTCTGCTGGTCATCGACCTCAAGCGCCCATCCCGCTTCTGGACCATCCTGACCCGTCCGAACTGGGACTCCTGGCTGGCCCGCGGGGCGTTCATCATCGCCGTTTTCGCCTTTCTCGGCGTCAGTTGGGGCGCAGGCCTGCTTGCCGGCTTCCTGGGCGACGCCCGCGGGCCGTTCGTGCTGTCGCTCATCCGTTGGCCCCTGGTGGCCGCATCCCTGGCAACCGCCGGCTACAGCGGCTACCTGTTCGCCCAGGCAAAAGGACGGGATTTCTGGCAGAACCCGTTGCTTCCGGTGCACTTCTGCGTGCAAGCGATGGCCGCTGGTTCCGCCACCCTGGTCCTGGTGCTATCCCACTCTCCCGACCATAGCCACCGGCTGGCGCAGATTTTGGCAGCAGCCGTGGCGATGCTGGTGGGCATGATCGCCTTCGGCGAGGTCTCCGTAGCGCACGCAACGCGGGATGGGGCGCGGGCCGCCCACGCCATGGTCCGTGGCCGGTACGCCAAGCTCTTCTGGAGCAGCATGGGGCTCTTCGTCGTCGCCGTGGCATGCGCTCTGCTCGGTGAGCCGGTGGGGCCCACGGCCGTGCTCGCCGGGATCGCCACGCTTGCCGGTCTCGCCCTTTACGAACATGCCTGGAACCTGTCCGGCCAGGCGCCACCTCTGAGTTGATGAAACATGCCTGATCGCTCCGGCAGATACCCGCAACAGGACAGTGGCTGGTCGCTCAGCAGTGCCCCGGGCCCGGAGCATTGGGACGACTGGGTCGAGTACGACGCCGCTGCCTGGCCGCGCAAGGTCGAGCGCCGCTATTCGCTGATCCCCACGACCTGCTTCAACTGTGAATCGGGGTGCGGCCTGCTGGCGTACGTGGACAAATTCAGCGGCAAGATCCGCCGTTTCGAAGGCAATCCCGTGCACCCCGGGAGTCGCGGCCGCACCTGCGCCAAGGGGCCGGCAACGATCAACCAGGTGGAGGATACCGAGCGGGTGCTGTACCCGATGAAACGCGTCGGCGAGCGTGGCTCGGGCCGCTGGGTGCGGGTGAGCTGGGACAGCGCTCTCGACGACATCGCCGAACGAATGCGGCGGGCGATCGTCGAGGACCGCGGTAACGAGATCATGTACCACGTCGGGCGACCCGGCCACGACGGCATGATGTACCGCGTCATCCAGGCGTGGGGCGTCGACGGACACAACTCGCACACCAACATCTGTTCGGCCGGTTCGCGGCTCGGCTACGCCTTGTGGCACAAGGCGGATCGTCCCTCACCCGACCACGAACGGGCGCGGTTCATCCTGCTGATCTCCGCCCACCTGGAGTCCGGTCACTACTTCAACCCCCACGCACAGCGCATCATCGACGCCAAGTCGGGCGGTGCGCAGATCGCTGTGCTCGACCCGAGGCTGTCGAACACCGCCTCGGTCGCCGACCACTGGCTGCCGACGTGGCCGGGATCCGAGGCCGCCGTGCGCTCTGCGGTCGGTCGTGCCTACCTCCTGCTCGGTGAAGACGAGCTGGCACGTTGGCACTTCGAGGAGGCCTATCGCATCCAGAGCCGGCTAGCGTTGCAGGATCCGCTGGACC
>CBDUAS010000232.1:0-6530 GCA_965365185.1 uncultured bacterium
TTCGCCAGCAGGCGGCGGAGTCGATGCAGCACCGACAGCAGCAGCTCGACGCCACCGGCGCCGCCGCCGACCACGGCGATACGGGTCTCCTCGCGCCGGCCGAGGCAGCGCTCCCGCAGTTCTTCCCAGCGACGCCAGAAGCCGTCGATCGGCTTCACGGGCACAACGGCGCCGGCCGCCCCCGGCACGGTGAGGCCCGGCGTCGAGCCGATATTGATCGACAGCACATCGTAGGAAACCGGCGGGCGGCGGCGGCAAATGACCGTCTTGCGCTGCGCGTCCACAGCGACTACCTCGTCGTGCAGAAAGCGGGCCCCGGCAAAGCGGGTCAGCGGGCGCAGGTCGATGTGGGCATCGTCGAAGGCGTAGTGACCGGCGATCAACCCGGGCAGCATGCCCGAATAGGGCGCGTGAGCGTCGCGGGAGATCACAGTCACGCGCACACCGGGCATCGGTTCCATGCCGAAGCTCTTGATCACCCCGACGTGGCTGTGACCGCCGCCGACGAGCACGAGATCTTTGAGAATCGGGGCGGCGGAGATCATGTCGGAGACTCTAGCCGACGCCGCGGGCGGGCGCGGTGAAGGCATCCGGTTCACGCCCGGAGGACGAACGGGCCGCGGCCCGTTCGACCCCGACGAGTGGATTGGGGCCTGCCGCTACGTCCGGATCACGTCGTTCCAGCGGTCGGCGCAGCGACTGTTGAGCGGGCACGAGCCCTTGCCCTCGCCGGGCGAGCGCAGACCCATCGATACGTAGCGATCGGAGCAGTCCGCCCAGACCGTAGCCACCTGCAGCCCGCAATCGCGTAGCTGCTCGGAAGCCACCGTGTTGGCTCCGGAGCTCATGCCGACGCAGTAGCCGTGCACCTCGTGGATCCGGCGCGCGGCGTCCTGAGCATCGGCCTCGGCGACTGCAATCACGTCGTCGACGAATTCCATGTCGACGAGCTCGGGAATGAAGCCGTCGCCGATGCCTTGGATGGTGTGCGTTCCGGGAGCCCCGCCGAGCATGACGGCGCTCTCCTCCGGCTCGACGGCGACGATGCGAATGTGCGGCATTGCCGCTTTCAGCGCCCGGCCGACGCCCATGAGCGTGCCCCCGGTTCCTGTCCCGGCAACGAACGCGTCGACGCTCCCTTGCCCGAGCTCGCGGAGCTGTCGCACCATCTCCACGCCGGTCGTCTGCTCGTGGCAGCGCACGTTGTCCGGATTGGCGAACTGGTCCGGGACGTAGTAACCGTCACGACCTTTGTAGGAGTCGCGCTTCTCGATCGGCCCCTCGAACCCCTCCGGCTCCGGGGTCAAACGCACGTCGGCGCCGAGGGCCTGGAGCATCTCGACGCGCTCCTTGCTCATGTGCTCGGGCATCCAGATGATCACCCGGTGGCCCAGCTCGCGGGCCACCATCGCCATCGCGATGCCGGTATTGCCGGACGTCGCTTCCACCACCGTGTCGGTCGGCAGCAGTTCGCCGCGCCCGCGTGCCTGCTCGAGCATGAACTTGGCGATGCGGTCCTTCACGCTGCCACCCGGATTGGAGCATTCCATCTTCACGAAAATGCCGTCGATGGGCACCAGCGGCGTGTTGCCGATGCGGTCGAGCAGAGATCCGGTAGGTCCGGTTTGCAGCATGGGAATCACGGGCGTCGGGGACATGGCGAAGGCTCCAGCAACGTCGAACGTGCTCTCAATATTAGGAGCATCGACTCCTGGAAACAAACCTTCCGAGCCGTGGCATCACGCGGGGTCAGACACTTTCATCATCGATGGTCGATGACTTCCAGATTTGTGGTCGCTCGTCAGTGTTGACAATGAGCTCGAACACGTCCGGGCGGTTGTAGTGCCCGGTAACGTCGAGCTTCCACTTCAGCCCCTGCGCCACCGTCGGGTCGATTTCAGCGTACAGGATCTCACGCGTCTTGTGGGCCGGGCCGACGATCATCGCTCCGGTCGGGTCGACGATGGCAGCGTCGCCCGTGTTGATCCAGTCGTCGTCGCTGCCGTAGTACCTCTTGAACGCTTGGGCGTCGGGGATGTCTCCAACCTGCGTCGGCGTGCCGCAACCAATGACGTACACGCCGCCCTCTTTTGCGATGTGACGAAGCGTCGCCAGCCAGGTATCGCCGCAGTCCCAGGTCGGCGCGATGTAGATCTGCGTCCCTTGGGCGTACATCGTGTAGCGCGCCAGCGGCATGTAGTTCTCCCAGCAGATGAGCCCGCCGAGCCTACCGAGCGACGTTTCGAACACATCGAGCGTGCTGCCGTCGCCCGGCGTCCATACCAGGCGCTCGGGCGCGGTCGGCACCAGCTTCCGGTGCCGTCCGAGAATCCGGCCGTCATCGCCGAAGTAAACGGTGGTGTTGTACAGACTCGAACCACGCGTGTCGGTGACGGGCTCGTTCACCCCCATGACGACGTAGGCGCCTGCATCCCGCGCGGCTTGTCCCAACCGCTCGGTCGCAGGACCCGGGATCTCGACCGACTGCGCCATCAGCTCGGCATGCAGTTCGGCGATCAACTGCGTCTCGCTCGACGGTATTTCCCAGACCCACATCGGGTAGGTGGGTATGAAGGTCTCGGGAAACACGATCAGGCGAGCGCCTTCGCGGGCCGCGGTGGCGATCAGCTCACAGGCTTTCTCCACCGTGGCTTCCCGATCCAAAAAGACGGGCGTGGCGGCCACCGCCGCCACCTTGAAGCTGGTCTTGCTACCCATGTGCCGGCCCCTCAGCCGAACATCGGCGCCATGTTGACGGCGGCCCACTCATGCAGCGGTGTCGGTGTGGTCGTTGCGGCCGCCGGAGGCTCTGCCGCGCTCAGATGGCCGGTTTCGATGGCCCGGTACATCTCGATCAGGGCGTCGATGACCCCCTGACCGAGCCCCAGCATCGACAACCCCATGCGAGCCTGCATCTCGTCGATAGGTGTGTGAGCGACGTCGCGGCCGATGGCAGTCGAGATCGCCGCGGCGGCCTCGTCGAACGTCAGCTCCTCGGGTCCGCTCAGCCCGAGAATCGATGTTCCCGACCAACTATCGTCGAGCAGCTTCTCGGCGGCGATCACCCCGATGTCCCCCGCCGCCACCATGGGCACGGACTTGTCGCCCGACACCGGCAGCATGATGGCACCCATCGCGTCGATCACCTGCACCTGCGGCAGGTAGTTCTCGAAGAAGTAGCCGGCGCGAAGGTGCAGCACGCTCGCGCCCGTGGCGTCGAGCATCTCCTCGACGTCGTGCAGGCCGGCGATCGGTCCGGTGCCGGCGTCGTGGTGCGCACCGACGCTGGATATGTTGACCACCCGCGGAATCGCGTTCGCACGAATGGCAGCGGCCGCGGCGACGCCGAAGTCGTTTTGCGCCGCACGGAGGTTCCTGGCCGTCGACACGCCGGGCGTGACCCACAGCAGCGCATCGGCACCTCCGGTGGCCGCCGTCAACAACACCTCGTTGTCCAGCGACCCCTGGCGCACGTACGCTCCGCGTTCCTCCAACCACTCGAGCGTCGCCGGCTCGCGGTGGATGACGACGACCTCGGCCTCGGATTCCAGCAGCTTCTCCGTGGCTGCCTTGCCGACGTTCCCGGTGGGGGTGCTGACAACGATGCGCATGGGACCCTGCCTTTTCGGTTGTCGATAGCCCCTATTTAGCAGCACTACGCCCGGTTCACCAGCTCCGGCGGCTCCGGAGACCCGGCCGGGGCCGCCTTCTTTTCGCATTGATTGAAACTTGAATGGTCTACATTGCGTACCATCCGCAATACAAAGTAGACTGCCGGCTTCGCCGCGGCCTCGAACCGAGATGACGCGTCGAATGCCATGAGACAGCAAAGCCGACCCGATCACGCACCCGCCGGGAGTGATCGCGAATCGTGCTGACAACGTTCACGAGAGGACGGGAAATGGCCGCGAAGAACTTCCTCGGCGAATTCGAGCAAATGGTGCTTCTCGCCATCCTGCAGAAAGGCGACAAGGCCTACGGCGTCGAGGTGCGCCGCGAGATCGAGGAGTGCGCCGGCCGCAAGGTCACCCGCGGCGCCTTCTACACGACGCTGGACCGCCTGGAATCGAAGGGCTACCTGAGCTGGCAATTGCGAGCGGTGGAGGGCTGGCGCGGCGGCATTCCGCAGCGGCACTTCGAGGGAACGGCCGCGGGCCGCGAGAAGCTCGAGCAATCGCGCCTGGCGCCCGAACGCCTGTGGCCTCGACAAAGAGATGCGACCCAACCGATGATCCGACCGCCACGGCTCGCCCGGGCGCTGCTGCGCCTGGCACTCGGCAGCAGTCCGCGCAACATGCGCGGCTACACCATCGAAGGCGATCTCCTGCAGGAGTACCAGGAGCGCGCCGCCGTATCGGGCGGGATCGGCCTGAAGCTGTGGTACTGGGCTCAGGTGCTCGAGCTCGGCAGCCGGTACGCCTGGTTTCGCGCCCGCAGCGGCGTCAAACGACCGCAACCGAGCCGACGCGCAAGCAACGGATCGACCATCGTGATCCCACAAAAGCTGACCAAAGAGGAATCCATGGAGAACTTCTGGACCGACCTTCGTTACGGCGTGCGCATGCTGTTTCGCACCCCCACGCTTTCACTCGTCTCGATCCTCACCATCGGGTTGGGCATCGGCCTGGTCACGTTCACGTTCAGCTCCGTTTACGGCTCGGTTCTGCGTCCCATGCCGGTGCGCGATCCGCAGCGTTTCGTGTCCGTGCCGGCGACCATCCCGGAGCGTGGCGTCGGCCGGATGTCCATGCCCATGGCCGACTTCGTCGCCTTCCGCGACCAATCAAGGGCCTTCGAAACGCTGGCCGCCGCCTACCAGGGAACGGTGAACATCGCCCGCGACGACGGCCCCCCCCAGCGCTTCGACGGTGCGTTCATGACCGCCAACGGCCTCGGGATCCTCGGGGTGCCCCCCCACCTCGGGCGCACCTTCCAACCGGGCGAAGACGTCCCCGGGGCGGAGGGAACGGTGGTCCTCGGCTACGACGTCTGGCGTAACCACTTCGCCGCCGACGAAGCCGTCATCGGCCGCCGCGTGCGCGCCAACGGAGAGAGCATGACGATCATCGGGGTCATGCCGCCGGGATTCCGGTTTCCGTTCGACCAAGAGATCTGGCTCGCCTTTCGCGGCGAGTGGGAGGGGTTGCCGCGGCGCGACAGCAACTTCTTCGACGTCTACGGATACTTGAACGAAGGCGCGACGATGGAGGCGGCTCGCGAAGAAGTGCAGATGATCGCAGCCCGTCTTGCGGCGGAGTTCCCGGACACCAACGAGGGTATCAGCGCCAACGTTGGCCCCTATCAGGACGCGTTCATGCCCGCGGAGATCACCGCCGTGCTGTGGAGCATGCTGGGCGCCACCGTGGGGGTGTTGCTCATCGCCTGCGCCAACGTGGCGAACCTGCTGCTCGCACGTGCCGCAATGCGTACCCGCGACGTCGCCATCCGCACCGCGCTGGGCGCAAGCCGCGTGCGCGTGATGCGTCAACTCCTCACCGAGGCGCTCATCCTCGGTGTGCTCGGAGGTTTGGTGGGATTGACGATCGCCTACTTCGGCACGGGTTTCTTCAGCGCCGCGGTCGCCGACATCGAAAAGCCGTACTGGATCGACTTGCGAACAGACGTGCCGGCTCTCTTGTTCACCGGCGGCATCACGCTGCTGGCAGCGATGGCCGCGGGAACCATCCCGGCGCTGCGGGCTTCGGGCGCCGCCGTCAGCGGCGTGCTCAACGACGAGAGCCGCGGCTCCTCGGGCCTGCGCATCGGGCGATTGACCGGGATCCTCGTGATCGGCGAGCTCGCCGTCTCGTGCGCCCTCCTGATCGCCGCGGGATTCATGGTGCAGAGCATCGTCAACATGCAGAGGATGAACCTCGGGTTCGATCCCGAAAACCTCATGACTGCCCGCGTCGGTTTGTTCGAAACCGAATACCCGACACGGGACGACCGGCAGCAGTTCTTCGCCGAGCTGTACGAGCGGCTCAACGAGGAGCCGGGAATTCGCTCCGCCGCCCTCACCAGTAACTTGCCGTCGGGGGGTACGGGTCGGTGGGATTTCAGGATCGAAGGCGAATCCTACGACGTGGACGCGGATTTCCCGGTGACGAACGTGGCGGCGGTCAGCACAGGCTACTTCGAAACCATGGGAGCTTCGCTGCTGTCCGGGCGGGAGTTCCGCTACGCCGAAACCTTCTGGTCGTCAGACACCGAGGGACAGATCGAATCCGTGGCAATCGTCAACAAGAGCTTCGCCGACAAGTACTTGCCCGACACGGATCCTCTCGGGAAGCGCGTTCGCCTGGAGCTCGACGGCGCCGCGGAACCGTGGCCGTGGATGCGCATCGTCGGCGTCGTGCCCGACCAGTACGTCGGCGGCGGCGTCGGTGGCATCGGCAACGACCAGGTGCCCCCCGAACAGATCTACCACCCCCTGCGCGAGATGGACACGCGCTTCCTGAGCATGGTCATGAGATCGGAGGGCGCTGCCGAAGCGCTCGCGGCACGCGCTCGGGAAGTCGTCGGCACAATCG
>CBDUAS010000233.1:0-6463 GCA_965365185.1 uncultured bacterium
GGCGGCCGTGCTTCTGGAGATTGCGGGACTTTCGGGGGCAGCGGCCGCCGCGGAAATCGAGCCTTACGTCGGCGTGCCGATGGGATTCGGGCAACAGCCGGATGATTTCTCGCCGGCGTGCATGTTCGTTTGCGACCCGACGATGGCCGTGGAGCTCGCTTCGGATGTCCCATCGGCGCTGCAGGCCGCGGCGCGCCTCGCCCGCGGCACCGGCCTGCCGCTCGACATCGCGTTGCCGCTGCCGGACCTCGACTCGCTCCCGGCGGCGGCCGGCAGGCTGATCGCCGAGATCGCGCCGCGCAGGCTCTTGGCGATCCACAACGCCGACATCGGGCGGCTGGGCTGGCGGGGCCACCTCGAGTGGATGCAGGAATTCTGGGGGATGTACCGCGGTGAGGTCCGCTGGTTGCTCGGGCCCGACAGCCTGAGCACGCTGTTCGCCCGCTTTGCCGGTGAAGGTCCACCGGGAGTGGATCGGTGCTGGCCGTGGCTGCACGTGCAGACGGTGAGCAACGGGTCCGGTCCACTGCGTCTCGGCAGCGGCATATTCGACGGCGCCGGGCAGGCGGTAGCAGAGCCGCCCGAAGGCGGTCTCCGCATCGTGACGTTTGCCTCCGCGGCCGAGGTGGACCTGGATGACAAGCGGAACGCGAAGCACGAGCCGACGCAGGTCTATCTGTACGAGCCGCGGCTGGATTACGACCTGGCGAGCGACCCCGTTGGGGCGCTGCTCGACCGCCTCGGCGGCGGTGAGCTGACGCTCGAAGAGGCGGAGTACGTCATCGACTTCGGCTACGGGGCCGGCGGCCGGGAAGGGCTGGAGGAGCTTGCAGAGCCTCTCCTGGAGCTGCTGGTGAACGAGCTCGGGCTGAAGGAATCCATGATCGGGGCGACGCGCAAGGTCACCCAGGATCTCGAGGTGCTGCCGATGGATCGTCAGATCGGCCAGACGGGTCTGCGGGTCAATCCCAAGGTGATGGTGGCGATGGCGGTGTCAGGAGCTCCCCAGCACATCGATTGGGTGGGTGACAACGCCGTCATCCTGTCGTTCAACACCGACCCGGATGCGCCGCTGATGCGGCTCAACGACCAGCGACCGCGACCGATCGTGCATCCCATCGTCGGGGACGTCCGCCAGACCATCCCCCGGTTCATCGCGTCGCTGCGCGAGAAGGCAGCGGGCGGGTGAGGGTCCGCTAGGATCTCTCGCGCTCGGCCGCTCCCGGGTCCGTCGACCTCCCCGCCGCCCGATTCGGCCACCCCACCCGCAGTGCGCTCCGAGCGCGGTGACTACGCGGTGAACAGCGTCCCGATACCTAGCGGCGCTAGCGTTCCTTCGCCACGACCCACAGCGCACCGTGCCGCCCGGTGTCGTAACCGACGTCCTTGGCGTCGAGCTCGTCGACGGTGAGCTGAAACGTGGTTTCGTCGGAATAGGCGAGCAGCAGGCGGCCGCAGCGGTCGCAGGTCGAGACGTCGCGGTGCTTCCGCACGGTTCGCTTTGCTTCCTGTGCGCAGCATTCTTTCAGTGACATGGCGCGATTCTAGCCCGCCGCCCGGCCCGACAGGCCACGGTAGTGGCGAATCGGGGCGCTGAAAGGGCATTTCGGCAGTCGGGGCGGCGCCGCCCGGCGGGCCTCCTGCTGTGCCCGGTGTGACGCGGCGGCCCGGGCGCTTTCCTGGACTCACGCCGTCGCCCTTGGCAAGCTGTAAGTATGCGCGGGCGCGGAGTCGCCGGGCCCGCGGGGTCCCCCCAGCGGAAAGGTTCGTCAATGCGACGTCCTGTGGCTATCGCAGTATTGCTGTCCATGTCGGTAATCGCCGCCTCGGCGGTCACGGCGGCGGTTCCTTCTCACGCCACCGGCACCGCGATCGTGAGCGCCTGCAGTGCCTGCAGGGCCAGCGGGTAATGGCCCGCTACCGGCACCGCGATCGTGAGCGGCCCGCCGAGCCTCGATACCTTTCTCGGCTTCGAAGTCGGTGAGGAGCGCCGCTACGCGATCGCTCCGGACGACGCCATGAGGCCGGGCGAGGAAGCAACCTGGAGGATCCGACTGGACCGGCTCGAGAACGAAGGCGATCGGGTGATCGGTGTTTTCGGGCTCGCCCACGAGGAAAAGCGCCTGGGCATCGGTCACCGGGGGCCGATGTTCGTGCACTGGAACTACTCCGCGGAAGCGCGAATCAACCAGCACGGCTTTCCCGAGGTCGTCGACCTCTCGGTGTTCGAGGAGCACACGGGAGAGGCGCCCTGGCGCGGCGAGATCATGTCGGCCAGCTACACGTTCGACGGCGAAGGCTACGTCAAGACGGTGCGCGTTCCCGACCAGAGCTGGGAGTTCGACTTCCCCATCGCCACCCACGACGCGCTCGACCTGGAAGTCCCCGAGGGGATGTTCCTGTTTCGCCCGCAGGCCGCCGGGATCGACTTCTTCGTCAACCCGGCCTTGCTCGGCTTCGTCCTGCCCGAGGTCATCCCGGATTCGTGGGAGCAGCGGGTACTGTTCTTCCGGCCCACCTACCCCGTCCGCCATCCGGGCGAAGACTACGTTCGGATGGAGCGCGACAAGCTCGAGGCCCTGCGGCGCTACTATGTCAAGCGGACCTTGAAGATGGGCGCCCCCATGGAGCTGGAGATCGGCGAGCGGGTGCTCAACGTGCGTCGAATGGAGATCACCGGGCCCTTGCGGGCGGCATACGTCGACGAATTCGGCCGCGTGGTGCGCATCGACATCGACCCGGATCCGATTACCCGGAAGAACCGCCACATCCGCATGCTGTTTCCGTCCGAGTACTGATCCGTCGATGCCACTGACCGCACGAGAAGGGACGAATGTCACGCAGCCTCCGGGTGCATGAATACCTGCTTCTTCTCGCGTGCTTGCTCCTGAGTCTGGGCGGCGGTGATGCATCCGCCGTCCAGCCTGGCGCAGTTACCGTCGCGACGGTACCGGTGTTTCGGGTCGCGCCCGGCCAGTCCGATCGGGCCTTCGGTTACGAGGTCGGCGAGGAACGGCGCTACGTCCTCGAGCCCGAGAGGTCGCTGCGCCCCGGCGAGAGCGCCTGGTGGTCGATCGTGCTGCACGACATTCGTGGCGAGGGCGACGACACGCGGATCATCTTCGACCTCGAGCACGAGCGCAGCGAGTTGATTCGCGACCTCTTCGGAGGCAGCGTCGGTCGTATGCAGGTGGTCGAGGTCAGCGGCAGGCTGACGGTCAACCGCTTCGGCTTTCCCGAGCGCTTGGTGATCAGCGAGCAGCACGACCTTTCGGGCGAGATGGGGTCCCAGAGCGAAATCCGCACGACTCTGTTCACCTTCGACGGTGAGCGGATGGTCAAGCAGGTTCGTCTCGAAGGGCGGGAGTGGAAGTTCAACATCGCTATCGCCAGCCACGACGATCTCGATCTCGCGGTGCCCTACGGCCTTTATCCGTACGTTCCTACCGGCCTGCGCTGTCTCGGCAACCCGAGCTCTCCGGGGCGCCCGTCGCGCTGCGCGGAGGGCGATCCGGCGTTCGCCAACCCCGGCCTGCTGAGCCTGGCGCTGCCGGTCATGTGGGAGGAGCAGGTCAACGAGAAGGAGTTCCTGTTCTTCATGCCCTCGGGGGTCGGCACCTTGCCGTCCGGCCTGATGAACATGAGCGGCTGGATGCGCCGCGAACGCGACACGCTGCGCAACTTCACCCGTTACTACGAGAAGACCGACCTCGAGGTCATGGACTACGCCCAGGGGGTGGAGATCGGGCCGCGCACGGTCGATGCCTGGCACCTCGACGGCAGCGGGCGAATGGGTGAGCTTTACACCGATCCGGACGGTCGCGTGCTGCGGGTGAACATCGAGCCGCACCCGGTGACGCACGGCAAGCGCTGGATCCGCCTGCTCTTTCCGTCGGAGTATTGATCTTGCTCGACGGATACAGGGTGACGATCCCGATCGCGCCGCGCTTCCGCGACACCGACATGCTCGGGCACGTCAACAACGCCGTGTACTCGACCTACTTCGAGTCCGGGCGCCTGGAGTACTGGACCCGGCTCACCGGCGACCTGTCCGTCGAAACCTGGCCGTTCATCTTGGCGCGCTCGGAAATCGACTTTCTCGCCGAGGCGCACGCCGGCGATCAGCTCACCCTGGGGATCCGGGTGGTGCGATTGGGCAACAAGTCGTTCGACCTCGAGTACCTTCTCGTGCGCGACAGCGACGCCACGTCGATCGCCCGCGGCCGCTCCGTGCAGGTGATGTTCGACTATCGCACCCGGAAGACGCTGCCGATCAGCGAGGAGACGCGGGCGCTCCTCCAGGCCTTCGAAGGCCGCGGCCCGCTGAGTTAGAACCGCCCCGGCGCCACAACACGCGGCGCCGGGGCGATCTGTTGTCGAGCCGTCCGTCCGGCGTCCGGTCAGCCGGCCGCGGGGGTCGATCAGAAGATCAAAGAGGCCCCCAGTTGGAAGTAGAACCGCCGGCCCGTCATATCGAACAGGTACGGCGCGTTGTCCCCGAAATCGTTGTACCCGCCGGAACCGTGGATCAACCAGCCGTTGACGAGCTGGTAGTTGCCGCCGAGCACGAGCGAGAGCTGGTTCAGGTCGAGATCCGAGAGCCCGGGGACCACGTCGTTGAACAGGTCGTAGTCCATGCCTCCCGGTTGCCTGACCAGATTGCTCGAATCCAGGTTGATGTCGAACGAGGATGCGGTGCCGGTGTAGTAATGCAGGTTGCCGTACACCTCGATCTGCTCGCTCGGGAACACGTTGAGGTTGAAGAAGAAGGAGTTGGTCTTCGTGCGGTAGCTGACATCATCGAACACGGAGCCATACTGGCCCCCAGTGATTCCGCCCGCTCACCCATCGAACGCGAGGACGGAATACAGCGTCTCCGTCTGATCGCGCAGATAGTTGTAGCCGGTGGTGATGTGCCAGCGTTGGTCGGGCGCTATCCAGAGCTCGAAGCCCGGCAGGTGGACGGTCCTTTCCCATTCCGAGAAGTTGAGGCTGTCGTTCGAGCGACCGCGGTAGCGGTAGTGCCCCACCACCGAGAACCGACTCGACGGCGACCAACTCAGGGATTGGTAGAAGTGGTTCGAGCGATCGGGGAACGCCGTCAGTGCCGCCTGGCGCGCGTCGTACATGCCGAAGTACTGCAAGCCGAAGAACGGCACGCCGCCCGGGCTGGGCGTCGGCTGGACGACGGCCGGAATCGCGGCGTGCTTCGCCACGAACGGATCGTCGATCCAGGCCGACTCGAACCGGGTCCGTGACCTTATCTGGCGTCCGAACCGGGTGTTGAAATTGATCTTGAACAGGTCTGTCACCGTCCGCTCGACGTCGAAATGCTCGCGGTCGATAACCTCACGTTCATAGCCCACCAGCAGCGACGTGCGGCGGAACGGCTTGTAGTTGAAGTCGACGATCAGCTCCGTCGGGCTGCGGTTGCGAACCGACTGCCTGAGGAAGTCGATGTTGCCGACGGCCGGATAGAACTCCTGATAGGTGCGGCCGGCGGTGGGTCCGCCGACAGAGACGGGCTCGACGATGTCGACGAAGAAGTCATCGACGTCGAGCTCGTAGCCGCGACCGGTTATCTGGAAGCTCATCCCGCGCCGCACGGGTATGACGGCGCGCCCCTTCCAGCCCTGTGACGTCGCTTGGACGCCGGTGTTGTCGTTGGTGGTCTCGATGTGCGAGTAGTTGCCGGTGACCTTCACCTCGGCGGGCAGCGTGACGCGCCCGCGCAGGAGGTGGCTGTTCTTGGTGGTGTCGGGAATCTGGAAGAACGGCAGGGGGCCGTCCGCGCTCCAGTACGAGATGCGGTTGCCGAACACCGGCGCCAGCGATGCCGGGTGCAGTGGCTCATCGTAGGTGTTCGTCGGGGCGGCCTCGCGTTCCTCGAAGGTGCGATGCCGGTACTGATATTCGATGGCCCATCGGGCTTGCTGAACCAGCGCGCCGACATCCAGCTCGCTGGTCACCTGATCGATCGGGCGCAGCTTCGCCACCAGGTGGCAGTTGGAGCACTTCGAGGAGGTGATCCCCATGTCGTGCCCGTTGCGCACATCGCGGTGGTAGCCGCCCGATATCTTCAACGCTTCGGCGCCGGGTACCGTCAGCGTCGCCCGGGCGTCGAAGTTCGAATGGACCATCTCGAGCTCGCGCGTCGGGTCGAAGTGATCGGTGCGGACGACGAAGTTGCCCACCGCCGCATCGGTGTACGCCAGCGGGTCGTTGTCGAAGCGGACCGGTGAGCGGTTGTAGATGACCTGGGCGTCGACGTAGCGCTTGAAGTCCGCACCGAGCAGGTAGCTCTGGTCGTTTTCAGCGCCGTATCGACCTTCCAGGTCGTAGAACACTCCGTTCGAGCTGTTGCCCTCCATGGCGAGCCCGAGGCGGGGTACGCCGCCCTGCTTCAGGGCGTTGTACTTGCCCACCGGATACAGGCTGCCGTCGTTGTCGTTGTACATACCGC
>CBDUAS010000234.1:0-6414 GCA_965365185.1 uncultured bacterium
CCTTTTTGCCTCTGGCCTCTTCGATTCGCTTTTCGATCTCCTCCGCCGTCAGCGTCCGATCGGCGGCGCGAAACAGGAAGCGCAGCGTCATGCCGCGGGCGTCGGCCGGTATTTCGTCGCCGCGATAGATCTCCACGAGCGACAGAGCGACCAACGGTAGCGCCGCGTCGTTGGCGGTTTCGCGGACGGTGTCCTCGATGGCGCCGTAGCTCACGTCGCGCGAGACCACCAGTGCCACGTCGCGAATGCCCCCCGGGTAGCGGGAAACCGGCTCGTAGCGGGCCGTGGGGTGGGGGCGGACGATGAGGTCGTCGACGTCGATCTCGGCCACCCAGACCTCGACCTCCAAACCGAACTTGCGTCCCGTCTCAGGCGCCAGCTTGCCCGCCCAGCCCCGCGCTGGGTTGTTGCCGTCTGCGCCGTGCAGCAGCGCGGTGGCGCCCGCTTCGAGCCCCGGGCGCTCACCGGCCGTCCACTGCCACGGCGGCCATGCCATCTGGGTAGCCACGTTCTCCAGCACTCCCTTGAGATCGAAGAAGTCGACCGCGGAATCGTGTCCGCCCCAATGGTGCAGGCGACGTCTGCCGGCCATGGCGAGCGCCAGCCCCCACCGCTCGGTGATGCCGTCGTCGGTCAGCGGTCCGGTGAACCGGCGGCCGACCTCGAAAAGCCGCAGGTCGAGCTGTCCGTGGTTGACGTTGTGGGCCACTGCCGTGAGCAAACCCGGCGTCAGATGGGCACGCAGGGCGCCGAGGCTGGAGGAGATGGGGTTGCCGATCTCCACGATCTCGTCGGGCTCTTCGAGAAAAGGGGATTGCTCCGCCACGGAGCTCAACGAGCTGGACATGGCCTCGTGGCAGCCGATCGATGCCAAGCAGCGCTTCAATCGCTGCTCTCCGAGCACCTCCGGGGTGCCGGCCTCCTCGGAGGCGGCGATTACCGGAAGCGTCGCCGGCAGTCGGTCATACCCGATATGGCGGCCGACCTCTTCGATGAGGTCTTCTTCGAGCGTCACGTCAGGGCGATAGCTGGGCACCCGCACGCGGTACCCTTCCGCCGTGGCCTCCAGAGCGAAGCCCAGGCGGGTGAGAATGTCCTCCACGTCTGCCGCGGCGACCTCGATGCCCAGAAGGCCGGCCAGCCGCCGCATGCGCAGCTCCGTGACGACGGGCTCCGGTAGGGCTCCGGCGACGTCGATGGCGCCGGCGGCCAGCTCGCCTCCGGCGATCTCGATGATCAGTGCGGCAGCACGGTCCAGGGCCAGCAACATGCCGTCGCGGGCCGGTGAGCGCTCGAATCGGTGGCTGGCGTCGGTGTGCAGATTGAGCCGCTGGGACGTGGCCCGGACGGCGGCCGGATCGAACCACGCGCCTTCCAGCAGCACGCTGCTCGACACGTCGCTGATCGCCGTGTCTTCGCCTCCCATCACGCCTGCGAGGGCCACGGCGCGCGCGGCGTCGGCGATGATGACGTCCGAATGCACCAGCCTCCTTTCGACACCGTCGAGGGTCTTCATCACCTCGCCGTCTTGAGCGCGACGGACGACAATGCGCCCGCCTCTCAGGCGATCGAAATCGAACGCGTGCAACGGATGGCCGAGCTCCCAGAGAACGAAATTGGTGATGTCGGCGACGTTGTTCAGCGGCCGCAAGCCGATCGCCTCGAGCAGCTTCGCCAACCAGCGTGGCGAAGGTGCGATGCGCACATCGCGAATGAGCCGGGCCGCGTAACGCGGACACCCGTCGAGATCATCGATGGTGACCGATGTCAGGTCCGCCGCCCGTGTCTCCGCTTCGGGGGCTGCCGTGGATGGGGCGTCGAGATCGACTCGCAGAGCCGTGGCGATCTCGCGGGCGACGCCGAAGTGGTTCATTGCGTCGACGCGGTTGGAGGGGATGTCGAGGTCGAAAACCGTGTCGTCGCCGACAGAGCGCACGTCGTCGACAACCATGCCGCAGCGGGTGAGGATCTCCTCGAGATCCGTCATCGAGTCGGGGATCTGAACGTAGCGGCCGAGCCACTGTGCGGAGAAGAGCATGGTCGATCAGACGGCGAACTGCTTCAAGAAACGCAGATCGTTCTCGTAGAAGATGCGAATGTCCTGGATGCCGAACCGCAGCGCCGCGATGCGGTCAATGCCCATGCCGAAAGCGAAGCCCTGCCACACCTGAGGATCGTACCCCACGGCCTGCAGCACGTTGGGGTGCACCATGCCGCAACCGAGCATCTCGATCCAGCCATCGCCGGCGTTCGCGTCCAGTTCCGCGGACGGCTCGGTGAAGGGGAAATAGCCGGGACGCAGTCGGGTCTCCGTGCGTGGCCCGAACAGTGCCTTGGCGAAGTGGTCGAGGGTGCCCTTGAGATCGGCCATGGTGATGTCGCGATCGATCACCAGCCCCTCACACTGTACGAACGACGGCGTGTGGGTCGCATCCGGCGTATCCCTCCGATACACGCGCCCGGGCACGATGATCGCCAAGGGTGGCTCCTGCGCCTGCATGGTGCGGATCTGTACCGGAGACGTATGCGTACGCAGCAGCCAGTCGTCGTTCAAGTACAGCGTGTCCTGGATGTCACGGGCCGGATGGTCGCGGGGGATGTTGAGGGCCTCGAAATTGTAGAAATCGTGTTCCGCCTCCGGCCCGCCGACGACCTTGTAGCCCATACGGGTGAAGACGCTGACGATCTCGTCGAGGGCGAGCGTGATGGGGTGCAGGGAGCCGACGTCGTCGACGCGGCCCGGAAGAGTGACGTCGAGCTGCTCTGCGGTACGGCTGTCGGTTGCCGCCGCGAGCCTGTCGGCGATCTCCTGCAGACGCCCCTCGATCGTCCCACGGGCCTGGTTGGCGGCACGGCCGACGGCGCCGCGTGCCTCCGGGGCGAGATCGCGCAGCCCGTCGAAGATCGCCGTGAGGCGGCCACGCTTACGCCCGATATAGCGTGCGCGCAGCTCGTCGAGGTCGGCCCGGGCGGTTACCGCCTCGGCCTCGTTCTCGAAGTCGCGCAGCAGGGCTTCGACATCGACGACGGGGTCGACGGCTGCAGGGTCCGGCTTCACGTGTCCCTTCTCATCGGCCACGGCATCGCCCCCGTCGCGCGAATCAGGCCGCGAGTGAGTCTTTGGCGGCCGCGGTGAGCTGTGCGAAGGCCTCGGGGTCTTGGACGGCGATCTCGGCGAGCACCTTGCGGTCGAGTCCGACGCCGGCCGCCTTCAGGCCGGCGATGAAGCGGCTGTAGGAGATGTCGTTCTGGCGGCAGGCGGCGTTGATGCGGGTGATCCACAGGCGGCGGAAGTCGCGCTTCTTCCGCTTGCGGCCGCTGTAGGCGTACTGCATGGCGCGCTCGACAGCGTCGCGCGCCGAGGCGTACTGGCGGCTGTCCGCTCCGTAGTAGCCCTTCGCTTGCTTGAGTATGCGGCGACGTCGGTTCTTGTGGACGTTGCCGCGCTTCACACGGGCCATGAGATTCCTCCGTTTTCAGTCGACGACGTCGGCTCAGCTATAGCGTTCCGGCAGCAGGCGTTCGAGGCGCCGCTGATCGGCCTCGGAAACGATCGTCGACTTCCGCAGATTGCGCTTCCGCTTGCTGGATTTGTGTCCCATGAGGTGGCTGGCATAGGCGTGGTGGCGCGAGAACTTCCCGCGGCCGGTGCGCTTGAGGCGCTTGGCGGCACCACGATGGCTTTTCATTTTCGGCATTTCGGTACCCTCGGTTTCAAATCGCTCGAATCTTGAACTATCAGAGTCGCGGCAGCTCAGTCGCGTTTCGGCGTGATGATCATGTGCATGAGGCGGCCTTCCATCCGCGGAGGCTTGTCCACACGCACCGCATCGCCGAGCTCTTCGACGACGCGATCCAGGATCTTCCGACCGAATTCCGGATGCACGACCTCGCGGCCGCGGAACATGATGGTCGCTTTGACCATGTGCCCCTGCGAAAGGAAGCGCTGAATGTGTTTCATCTTGAAGTCGTAGTCGTGCTCGTCGATCTTCGGACGAAACTTCACTTCCTTGAGCTGCGTGTTGTGGGGCCGCTGCTTCTGTTCCTTGGCAAGACGGTACGCGTACTTGCCGTAGTCCATCAGGCGGCAGACCGGCGGGTCCGCATTCGGCGCCACTTCCACCAAGTCGAGCTCCAGCTCGCGTGCTCGAATCCTCGCCGCTTCCGTCGGAACCACGCCGAGCTGCTCGCCTTCGGCGTCGATCAGTCGGACCTGCGGCACCCTGATTTGATCGTTGATCCGGTGCTTCTTTTGTTCGGTAATACGATGACTCCTGTCTCGGTCTCGGGCGCCACGGGCGCCGGACACGTCGTCAGGCCGGCGTCGCCGAGCCTTCGCGTAGCGGCCATTCTCGCACAGCGCGGTCGTCTATGTCTCGCCTTGCCTGCGCGAGAAACTTCTCCAGGTCTTCACTGCCCAGGTCGCCGGCGCTGCGGTGACGCACGGATACCTTCTCTTCTTCCATGTCGCGGTCGCCGACGATGAGCATGAAGGGGATCTTCTTCAGCTGTGCGTCGCGGATCTTGGCGCCCAGCTTGCCGCTGTGGCGGTCGACCTCGACGCGCAAGCCTCCCTGCTGCAGCCGCGCGGCGACGCTCTCCGCGTACTCCATGTGGCGGTCATCGGCAATCGGTAGGACGATCACCTGCACCGGAGCGAGCCACAGCGGAAACGCACCCGCGTAGTGCTCGATGAGCCCGCCGACGAATCGCTCGAGCGACCCGTAGATGGCGCGGTGGATCATGACGGTGCGGTGCGGGCGGCCGTCCTCGCCCACGTAGGTCAGGTCGAAGCGTTCCGGTAGGTTGAAGTCGAGCTGGACGGTCGATCCCTGCCAGGCGCGTCCGAGGGCGTCGATGAGGTGGAAGTCCACCTTGGGCCCGTAGAAGGCCGCCTCCCCGATCTGGCGCTCGTACACCAGCCCCATCGTGTCGAGCGCGTCGGCCAACGCCGCCTCGGCCATCGCCCACTGCGCCTCATCGCCGGCGTATTCGGCGAGCTTGTCCGGATCGTGCAGGGACAGATCGATACGGTACTCGTCGTATCCGAACGTCTCCATGATGTGCAGGCACAGATCCAGAGCCCCCGAGACCTCCTGCTGGATCTGGTCCGGAGTGCAGAAGATGTGGGCATCGTCCTGCGTGAAGCCGCGCACGCGCAGCATTCCGTGGAGCACGCCGGAAAGCTCGTTGCGGTACACGGTGCCGAACTCGCTGTAGCGGATCGGCAGCTCACGATACGAGCGCGTGCCCTTCTGGTAGATGAGGATGTGCCCCGGGCAGTTCATCGGCTTGAGGACGTATTCGTGCTCGTCGACATCGAGCGTGAACATGTTGTCCTTGTAGTAGTCGTAGTGTCCCGAGGTCTCCCACAAGTGAGCACGCGCGATGTGCGGCGTGTACACGACGCTGTAGCCGCGCTCGAGCTGCTCGTCGCGCAGGAACGTCTCGATCTCGTGGCGCACCATGCCACCCTTGGGATGCCAGAAGGCCATACCGGGGCCGGCCTTCTCATCGAAATGGAAGAGGTCGAGGTCGATGCCCAATCGGCGGTGATCGCGCCGCTGTGCCTCCTGGAGGTGCTCGAGAAACGCCTCCAGACCCTCCTGCGAGAAGAAGGCGGTGCCATAGATGCGTTGCATCATCGGGGCGTCGTCGCGACCGCGCCAGTGCGCCGCGGCGGTGTGCAGCAGCTTGACAGCCGGGATCCTTCCGGTCGATGCCAGGTGCGGCCCGGTGCAGAAGTCGATGAAGTCACCCTGCTGGTAACAGGAGACCTGCTCGCCGCCCTTGTCCCGGATGAGCTCGACCTTGAGCTCCTCGCCCTTGTCGGCAAACAGCGCCTCCGCGTCTGCCTTGGACATCTCCAGCCGTTCGAGCTTCTGGTTGCGCTTGATCAGCTTGCGCATGCGCTGCTCGATCTTCTGCAGATCCGCGGGCGTGAATGGCTCACTGCGGAGGAAATCGTAGTAGAAGCCGTCGTCGGTCGCCGGACCGATGCCCACCTGCACGTCCTCGAAGAGCTGCTTGACGGCCTGTGCCATCACGTGCGAGGTCGTGTGGCGGCACAGCTCGAGCGCCTGCGCGGACGTGTCGTCGGATCGCACCGGCGTCAGCGCGCCTCCCTCCGTGAGGGCCATGTGGAAATCCAGGACCTCGTCGCCGACGCGGACGCCGATGGCGTCCTGCAGCCAGTCGGGAGCGTGCTCCGCGAGGAGCTCGCCGACACGGGTGCCGGCGACGACGTCGACCTCTCGGCCGTCGATTTTCAATGCGATCGAATCAGGCATGCTTGCACGGTGTCAGCGAGTGCGGAGGACGAGAAGCCGGGAATTGAGTAGGCGCGGCCGGGCTCGA
The DNA here is from genome assembly GCA_965365185.1 of uncultured bacterium. Lineage (GTDB taxonomy): Bacteria > Acidobacteriota > UBA890 > UBA890 > UBA890 > CBDCGW01. Next base: position 6,358 of record CBDUAS010000234.1, read on the forward strand.
ACCGACGACCTCTTCCGCGTCAGGGAAGCGCTCTCCCAACTGAGCTACGCGCCTTCT
>CBDUAS010000235.1:0-6409 GCA_965365185.1 uncultured bacterium
AGTCGGTTACCGCGGCGCCGGCCTGCCCGTAGTCGAAGTGCTCGGCGCCGTAGGTGAGCGCCATCATCGTCATGTAGCCGCCGTAGCTGCTGCCGGTGATGGCGATCTTCTCGGGATCGACGAACGGCTTGCTGCGCAGCCACTTTGCCGCGGTGATGTAGTCGACCATCTCCCAGTACCCCAGGCGCCGGTGCATGAGGGAGACCCCGGCCTTGCCGAAGTGACCGCTGGCGCGGTGGTCGACGACCATCGTAATGACGCCGCGCTGCGCCCAGTAGTGGGCCTGTGTGCTCTGCCAGCGGTTGGAGACGCTGCCGGAGTTCGGGCCGCCGTAGATGCTGATGAGCACGGGATATTGCGTCGACTCGTCGAAATCAGGGGGCAGCACCCAGACGGCGGGAAGGTCGAACTGGCCGTCCTCGGAAGGAATGGTGAACAGCTCCACCGTGCCCCAGTTGTACTCGTCCATGGCCTCGGTGCGGGCGTTTCCGAGCTCGCGCACCAGCGTGCCGTCGCCTCGGCGCAAGGTCACACGGGTTGGCGTGTGGATGTTGCTGACCGAATCGACGAAGTACTTGCCGCCCGGCGATACGCGGGCGGAGTGAACCCCCTCGCCCTCGGTAAGCTGCTCCATGAGGGAGCCGTCGAATCGGACCCGCAGGAGCTGCGCATCCCAGCTCTTCTCCGGCCGGCCGGTGAAGTAGATCCAGCCGCCGGCTTCGTCGATCTGGGCGATCGAGTTGACCCGCCAGTCGCCCGCGGTGATCTGGCGCGCGTTGTGGTTGTTGTCGTAGACGTAAATGTGGTTCCAGCCGCTCCTGTCCGAGAGCACGATGTAGCCGGACCCGTCCTGCAGGTAATAGATGTTGTTGAACCAGTCGACCCAGGTGTCCTGCTTCTCTTCGAAGACCTGGGTCTTCTCACCGGTGGTCGGGTCGCAGTCGAAGAACCGCAGCGTGTCCTGGCCCCGGTTCATCCACTGCACCCGTAGGGTCTGGCTGTCGGGCGACCAGGAGGGCCAGGCGATGTAGTGGTCGGCCTTCTCCTCGAAGTCCATCCACACCACCTCGCCGCCCGCCGTCGGCACCACGCCCATCTTCACCCAGGGGTTCGGGTCCCCGGCCTTCGGATAGCGCTGCACCTCGAGCTCACCGTGGTGACCGTCGGCGTGATAGATGGGGAACTCCGGCACCGGCGTGTCGTCGAAGCGCATGAAGGCGATCTGGCTGCTGTCCGGCGACCACCAGAAAGCGGCGTAACGGCTGCCGCGCCCGAGGATCTCCTCGTAGTACACCCACGAGGCCCAGCCGTTGTACACAACGTCGGAACCGTCGGTGGTGTACTGGTGCTCCACCGAGCCGACGAGGTCGTAGGCGAAGAGGTTGCGATCGCGGGTGTAGGCGACCCAGTTGCCGTCGGGTGAAAAGCGCGGGTTGTTCTCCGCCGCAGGTGTCGCCGTGAGGCGCCGGAAGCGCTCGGTCGCGGCATCGTAGTGATACAGGTCGCCGTCGTTGCGGAAGACGAAGCCCGTCAGGTCGGCCGTCGTGGCGGCCGCCTGATTGGCGTCGAAGCCTTCCGGCAGGTTGACCTGGATGTCGCTGAAGTCGCGGTAGACCTCGGCGCTGCCGTCCTCGGCGTTGACCGCGTAAACCTGCCGTCCGTCGGGACCCGTGCGCACCTCGAGGTAATGGTCTTGGTCGGCCCAGCCGGTGATCTGCGGCGTCCGGCCGAGGATCGGCGACGCGCCGCGGCCGCCGCCGTACGCCTGCGCGTAGGTGAAGTTCTTCTTGGCGCCCTGCTGCGCCGGGGCCTCGACCACGACGCCGGACACCAGCGAGAAGATGACGAGGATTGCGACGAGCGTCAGAGCCCGAATCGGTGATCGCATGGAGTCGCTCCGGATGGCGGTGACGAGATCGGTTTTCGGCGCCGCGCCGCCGGAGCGGCCGGCGAACCGAGGGTCGTGTGGCAGCGTATACCGCATGAGCATATTCGCTAGGCCGGCGACCCGACAACGAGGCTCGCCGAGGCGGCCTGTAGGGGCGAGTGAGCCGCTGTGCCAGCCAAAGGCAAGATAACCAGCGGAAGGTGGGCATGCCGTGCGCTCGGGTTGTGTAGACTGACGCGATGTTCAAGCGCCAGGCCAGCGGATCCATCGTTTGCCCGAACTGCGGCCGCCTCGTGGGCGTCAACGACGCCGAGTGCTTCACCTGCGGGCGCCGGAACCCCGGGCTGTGGGGATTCGCGCCGCTGCTACAGAAGATCGGCCTCGACTTCGGCTTCACCCAGATCACCTTTACCACCTGTATCGCCATGTATGCCGTGTCGCTGCTGAGCGATTGGCAGAACATCGGTAGCGGCGGCCTTGCGATCCTGTCGCCGAGCACGCGATCGCTGTTTCTCTTCGGTGCCAGCGGGGCCGTGCCCGTGTTCGGCTTCGGGCGGTGGTGGACCGTATTGTCGGCGGCATGGTTGCACGGCGGTCTGCTGCACATCTTCTTCAACCTGTACTGGCTTCGGCAGATCATGCCGATCGTCAACGAGTTCTACGGGGCCGGCCGTTTGATCATCATCTACACGATCTCCTCGGTGACCGGCTTCGCTGCGACCTCCATCATGGGGCTGGTCTCGCTTCCGTTCCCGCTGACAGGGGCCTCCATCACGATCGGGGCATCGGCGCCGTTGTTCGGCCTCTTCGGCGCGCTGATCGTGTACGGCAATCGCACCGGCCAGACCGAGCAGAGCCGGCAGGTCTGGCGCTGGGTGGTGATGTTCGTGGTCATCGGCCTGATCATCCCGTTCATCGACAACTGGGCACACCTCGGTGGCCTCGCCGGCGGCCTGGCGGCGGCGCGCATCTTGGATCCGCTACGGCCCGACAGCGCCAACCACATGTTGATCGCCCTTGCGTGCTTGGTTCTCAACGCCGCGTCGATCGTCGCCTCGGTCCTGCTCGGGATCCCTTTCTTCGTGGGGCCCGGGGCGTAGAAGCACTCCGTTGCGCCGGGTCGGTGTCGGCACGGGTCTCGACGCCCGTTTGAGCGGCGAGCGACCGGTCGCCGCTCGGATACGAGGCTTTCTCGGGTAGGCAGTTTGTGCGCCTCTCCGTTCGACGGAATCGGGAAGCACGGGGCCTTTCTTTGAAATAAGATATAGGGGTCCGAAAAATGTTGCTGACCAGGTCTCGGGAGCCCGCGTAGCAATGATCCACGACACCTCGCCGACCTACGTCCGAGGTCCGTTGATTCTCATCACTCTGGCGGTCGCCGTCGGCCTGATTTCGACGGCAACGGCACAATCCGGGGCGGTTGTACCCGCGCCGGGCGGCCAACAGAACGAAGCCACCGCGCCGACGGATGCCCCGCCCGTCACCGGCGTCTCCGCCGCCCAGGAGGGAGAAACCGAAGAGCCGACCATCCGCTGGGATCCGTACGGCTACATCAAGCTCGACGCTTCCGTCGATAGCGACGCCATCGAGCCGGGCAACTTCGCCCGGTGGGTGGCCGACCCGGCCCTCGAACAGCCGCATCGGCACTTCAACATCACCGCGCGGCAGACGCGACTGGGTCTGTGGATCATCGGCCCGGAGGAGAGCTCCTTCCAGGCAAGGGGTCGGGTCGAGATCGATTTCTACGGCGGGGGAGGTGAGAACAAGAACGGCGTACAGCTTCGTCACGCGTACATCCAGCTCGACTGGCCGGAGCGCGACCTCCGCCTCATCGCCGGGCAGACCTTCGACATCATCTCGCCGCTGGTGCCGCGCACGGTGAACTACACGGTCGCCTGGTGGAGCGGCAACATCGGCTACCGTCGGCCTCTCGTCAGCTTGACCCATACCGCGGGCGAAGGACCCCACCGGCTGATTCTCACCGGCGGCGTCTCGCGCACCATCGGCGACGATTTCAAGCCCACGGAACCGGGGGACGCCGGCGCCGACTCGGGCCTCCCGTCCGTGCAGGCGCGCGGCGCGTACGCATGGGACATGCACGGTAGATCCGGAAGCATCGGGGTGTCCGGCCACTGGGGGCAGGAAGATGTCGGCACACTGCTGGAGCTCGAGGATTCCGAGTTCGATTCGTGGTCGGTGAATCTCGACCTTTCGATCCCGATCGGCAGTAAAGTGACTCTCAAGGCCGAGGCCTTCACGGGGCAGAACCTCGACGATTACTTCGGCGGCGTCGGCCAGGGGGTCAACATCGACCTGGACCGTGAGGTCGAGGCAAGCGGCGGCTGGCTGTCGATCGAGATCGACCCCAACGACAAAGTGCGGTTGGGCGTCGGCTTCGGCATCGACAACCCGGAGGACGGCGACCTCGACGTGGGTGCCCGGACCCTCAACCGCAGTGTCTGGGGCAACTTCTTCTACGACTTCACCGACTACCTCTCCACTGCGTGGGAGGTATCGTGGTGGGCGACGGACTACAAGGACAGGGGAGAAGGCACGGCTTTCCGCTTCCAGGGGGCGATGATCTTCAGCTTCTGATCCTTGCCACGACGTCCGTACAAGCGATCCGATGATGACCAGACAACGTGCCGCGATGACGACATACGCCTGCCTGCTTGCCGAGGTGCTCATGATCTCGGGCGGCGCTCCCGGGTCTTTCCAGGAGGCGCAACCAGTCAAAGCCGTCGAGTCGGTCGACCTGGCTCGCTACGCGGGCCTTTGGTACGAGATCGCGCGCTTTCCGAACCGGTTCCAGGACGACTGCGCCGGGGAGGTTACGGCGACGTACCGGCTGCGCGAGGACGGCCGTATCGACGTGATCAACGAGTGCAGTGAGGCGGACGGCACGCGCAAGCGCGCCGAGGGTGTCGCCAGGCTGGCCGACGACAATGGGCCGGCGTCGCGGCTCGAGGTGCGGTTCGCCCCCGGGCTCCTCACCTGGCTCCCGTTCGTCTGGGCCGACTACTGGGTGTTGTCTCTGGATGACGAGTACACCCGGGTTGCCGTCGGTACACCCGATCGCAAGTACCTGTGGATTCTCTCGCGCACGCCGCAGATCGACGACGACCACTACCGGGCCGTCGTCGATGAGGTTGCGGGGATGGGCTTCGCGGTCGAGCGTCTCGAGCGCACACGACACGCCCGCTGACCCGACACCCGGGGCCAGCGGGCCTACTGCGTTGCTTCGTTGAACGGCGGCGGCGACGCCCGGCCTTCTTGACCGTCAGCGCTGTTCCGGATCCGGCGGCAGCCGTGGTGCCCGCCGCGCGAACTCCGGGATCTCGCCGGTGAGTGCCTCCATGAACGCGATCAGGTCGGCTTCTTCGTGCTCCGTCAGATCGAGCTTGCTGATCTTGGGGTCGAGCCAGTTGTTGGGCTCGCCACCCTGGACGTAGTAGTCGACGACCTCCTCGAGCGTTGCCAGGCTGCCGTCGTGCATGTACGGGGCGGTCTCGGTGACGTTGCGCAGCGTCGGCGTCTTGAAGGCGCCGTGCTCCCCGATCACCTGAGTTACCTCGTATCGGCCCTCGTCGAAGTCCTGATCCGTCATCCCGACACCGATGTTGTGGTAGAGGTCCAGGTGCGCGTCGGAGAAGTTGAAGCCGAGGTGGCACTGCGAGCAGCCCGCCTTGCCGCGGAACAGCTCTTCGCCGCGCAGCGCCGCTTCGGAGATCACCGAGGGGTCTTTGGTGGCCACCCACTTGTCGTACGGCGAGTTGCCGGAGACGACCGTACGCTCGAACGAGGCGATCGCCTTGGCGATCATGTCGGCGGTGATCGTGTCGCCGCCGAACACGTCGGCGAACTGCTGCTTGTATCCCGGGATGGCCTCGAGCTTGGCGATCACCTCGGGCAGCGTAGTGGCCATCTCCACCGGATTCTCGATCGGGCCGAGTGCCTGTTCCTCCAGCGTGGCGGCACGACCATCCCAGAACTGGCTGGCGTTGAACGCCGCATTGATCACGGTGGGTGAGTTACGCCCACCCTGCAGGCCGCCCACACCCGTCGAAACCGGGTCCGGATCGGCGAAGCCGGCATCCGGTGCGTGGCAGCTCGCGCAGCTCACGGTGCCGTCGGCAGAAAGCCGCGGGTCGTAATAGAGCTGCCAACCCAGCGCCACCTTCTCCGGCGTCATCGGGTTGTCCTCGGGCACGATGAAGTAGTTGTCATCGAGCCCGACAGGCAAGGGGTTCAACTCGGGGATCTCGGCCTCGAATTCCGGCTGCGCCGGCGCGCACGCCAGCCCGATACACGCGGCGAAGCCGAGGAGTAGAAAACCGGCGAAGTACCTCATGGGCGTCGTCTCCCGCCCGGTGCTCCGGCGGAGTGGCCGCACCGGGCACGCAAAAGAGATAATTGGCTCTTATTTTAGCAGACAGACGATTCCGTCGACATCGGCGGGGCCCGGACGATGCCTGATCACTCGCCCAGCTTGACCAGTCGCTCCTCGATGGTGAGGTCCGC
>CBDUAS010000236.1:0-6400 GCA_965365185.1 uncultured bacterium
GGTGCTGCGAGAGACCTTCGCTGCGCCGCACGGGAGATCGACATGAAGCCGCGGGTTGCCGTCAGCCTTTGCCTGCTGGGTGAGGAAGTTCGCCACGACGGCGGCCACAAGCGCAGTCGCTTCGCCACCGATGTCCTGGCGGACTACTTCGCATGGGCTCCGGTCTGCCCCGAGGTTGAGGTCGGCATGGGCATCCCGCGCGAGCCCATCCGGCTGCTGGCGGATGGTGACACGATCCGTCTGATCGGCGTCCGTAGCGAACGCGACTGGACCGATGAGATGGCCGCCTACGCCGAACGGAAGGTCGCCGAGCTCGCCGCCATGGACATCGACGGCTTCATTCTCAAGAAGGATTCGCCGTCGTGCGGCATGGCCAGGGTGAAGCTCTACAACGTCAAGGGCATGCCGACGCGCGATGGAGTCGGTGCTTTCGCCCGTGTGCTGATGGACCGCATGACGACGTTGCCCGTCGAGGAAGAAGGCCGTCTGAACGACGCCGGGCTGCGGGAGAACTTCATCACCCGGGTTTACACCTACCAGCGCTGGCGCCGACTGCTGCGCGACGGGCTCACGGCAGGCAAGCTGGTCGACTTCCACACCGCCCACAAGCTGCTGCTGCTGGCCCACAGCCCGCGACACTACTACCAGATGGGGCCGATGGTGGCGGAAGCCGGCTCGCGTGATCTCGGCGAAATGGCGCCGGAATACGAGCGCCTTCTGATGGATGCGCTCGCCAAGCCGGCGACCAAGCAGCGTCAGGTCAATACGCTGCATCACCTGTGCGGTTTTCTGAAGGAGGAGCTGGACAAGGACGAGAAGGCAGAACTGCTCGATATCATCGATCAGTACCGCCAGGGCATCGTGCCGATCGTTGCACCGTTGACCCTGCTGAGCGCTCACCTGCGTCGCATCCAGCATCCTTGGGTGACGCAGCAGGTCTACCTCTCGCCCTACCCGCGCGAGCTCGGGCTCCGCAGCCACGTCTGAGCAGGTGGGGGCGGGACGCGGAGCGGGGAGATCGCCTGCGACAGAAGGGGAAGCCGGGCTGCCGTAGTTTCGTGGGGAAAGCCGCGGCTCGCCGTCGTCTCTCGTCCCCCGTGAACGCCGCGGCTCGCCGTCGTCTCTCGTCCCCCGTGAACGCCGCGGCTAGTCGTCGTCTCTGTTGACCGTCTCGGGCGAGAAGGCCGGCACACAAACGGCGACGTATTCGGCGCCCTCAGGCCCGAGCGTGCTGTAGCGAACCCGCTCGCCCTTCCGCGCGATCACCGCCTGGCCCGCGTGGACGTCGAACTCGCCACCATCGAACTCGACCCGCAGCACGCCCGCGAGGACCACGGTGTACTCGTCGAACGCAGGTTCCTGCGCCGGCTCGATCCAGCCGGCCGGGCTCTTCATGTGGGCTATGGACACCTGGTCGGTTCCGCTGTTCACCCGGCCGATGTACTCGCGGATGACCTTGGGCTTGTTGCCAGCGGCTTCGACGGTCGTCGGCGCCTCGATGAGGGTGGGCATGTTCAAGCAACCTCGGCGTCAGGCCGTGCGCGCCGCAGCACGTTCGATGAGCGACGCAGCGAGCTCTTCGAAGCTGATACCGGCTTCGCGCGCGGCGTCGGGGAAAAGGCTGGTGGGAGTCATTCCGGGCATGGTGTTCACCTCCAGCACGACCGGTTCGCCATCCTCCGGGACGACGAAATCCACGCGCGAGAGGTCGCGACACCCGAGGGATTCGAAGGCGGCCACGCCGACCTCCTGCGTGCGTGCATACTGATGCTCGGGCAACGGTGCCGGCATGATGTGGTCGGAGAGACCGGGCGTGTAGCGGTGCTCGTAGTCGTACCAGGAGCCGACCGGCGTGGTGATCTCGATCACCGGCAGCGCCTCCGGACCGTTGCGTTCGAGCACCGCCACGGTGATCTCCTTGCCCTCGACACGCCGTTCGATCAGAACCCGGTCGTCGAAGGTGAACGCCTCCTCGATGGCGGGTGCGAGGTCGTTCAGGTCCCTGCCGAACATGACCCCGAGCGCCGATCCCTGGCTCGACGGCTTGATGACGACGTCCTGCCCGAGCGTCTCCAGAGCCCGGGCCGCTCCCGCGGCAGCGCCCTCAGCACGGTACACCACCACGTCGTCGGCCACCGGGAGGTCGCGAGAACGGAAAAGCTGCTTGGCGATGACCTTGTCCATGGCGCAGGCGCTCGACGGCACGTCGCAACCCACGTAGGGGATGCCGAGCACTTCGAGGAAGCCCTGAAACGTGCCGTCCTCGCCCGGTGGCCCGTGGAAGGCGGGGAAGACGACGTCCGCGACCTTCTTGCCAAGCCCGCCTTCGACGAATTCCTCGAGCTCCATCAGGCTCACATGGGTGTAAGTGGCGCGCAGCGCCTCGGCGATGCACTTCCCCGAGACACGGGAGACTTCCGCCTCGGCCGAGGGGCCGCCGCAAACGACCGCAACGACGGGTTGTTCCTTCACGCGATCACTCCTGGAGGGTTGTCGGCATGTCGACTTCGTTCTGCAACGTTCGGTGCACGGGGCACCGGTGGGCAATGTCCAGCAGCCTCGCACGCTGCTCTTCGTCGAGCGGACCCTCGACGTTGACCTCGATGTGGATTCTGTCGAGGTACCCCTTTTCCGTGTCACAGTGGGCGCAATCGTCGGCGTGGATCTTCTCATGCCGCAGCTCGACCGACACGTGCTCGAGGGGCCAGCCCTTCCGATCGGCGTACATGCGCAAGGTGATGGACGTGCAGGCACCGAGAGCCGCGAGCAGGAGCTCGTACGGCGCCGGGCCGCGGTCATCGCCACCGGCGTCGACAGGCTCGCCGGCGGCGAGCCTGTGTCCCCCCGCATCGATGGCGTTGGCGAACTTCCCGTCGCCGGTCTCTGCCACCCGTACCATGCCGCGCTGCACCGGCGTGGACTTGTCCGCTGTGTCTGCGCTCATCGTTGTCATCCTCACCGAAGAACTACGTCACCCGGCCAACACGGGGCACCGGCCTGATCGAGTTCCCGGCCGGAATCCCCCGCACCCGCCTCATCCTAACCGCTGCGGGCGGTATCAGCGGCGCCGTCGCCGGCGACGCCCGGCCGCACGAGGCTATTGCAGCGGTGGCGTCGTTCGCGGCGGGCGCCGGTGCTGCGTGACCTGCTCGTAGGCGTAGGCGATGGCAATCAGCCGCGGCTCGGTGTAGGCATCGCCGAGGATCTGCAGCCCCGCAGGTAGCTGCTCACCGCCCTCCTCGATCCAGCCCATCGGCACGGTGAGAGCGGGAAACCCGGTCTGCGGCGACAGCACCTGACTGTTGTCCCCCCCGGGCGACCGCAGGTCACCGATCAGCCGCGGCACGTTCGCCCAGGTCGGAAACACCAGGGCGTCGAGCCCGTTGTCGGCCATGATGCCGCTGACCTGCTCGGCGAGCCGTCGGCGGTTCGCGGTCTGCTCGGCGCAGCGCGAATCCGGGTCGTCGAGGCTTTCCTCCAGCGAGCGACGCAGACGATCGCGGACGGTGCGGTCGTAGCCGCCGCTGGCGACGATCTCGGCCAGCGTCTTGATCGGAGCGTCCGGCCCGAGAGTGGCCAGATAGGCGTTGATGTCGTAACGGAAACGACCGCACCAGAACTGCACGTCTTCGTCGAGCATGGGGATCTGCACCGGATCGGTAATCTCCGCGCCGGCGCTGCGCAAATCGTCGAGGGCGCTCTCGAACACCTCGCGAACGCGCGGATCTCCGTTCTCCCGGTCGACAATCTGCCGCACGACCCCGAGCCGCGCCGAGGACAGCGCACCGGCGTCGAGAAAATCGTTGTAGTCATCGGCACGGCGGGCGTCGGCCTCGGCGGTGGTCGGATCGGCGGGATCGGTGCCGGCGATGACGTCGAAGACGGCCACCGCATCGGCGACAGTGCGCGCCATCGGTCCCCCGATGTCGTGTGAGAAATAGAGCGGCACGATGCCGTCGCGACTCGTCAGGCCGATGGTCGAACGGATGCCCACCAGGGCGTTGTGCGCCGAGGGTCCGCGGATGGAGTTACCCGTGTCGGTTCCCAGCCCCACGGCCCCCATGCTCGCGGCAACCGCGGCGGCCGTGCCGCCACTGGAGCCCGCGGGCACGCGGTTGGTGGCGTACGGATTGCGCGTGAAGCCGGGCAATCGGGAGCCGATGGTCTCGTTCGGCGAGAAGGCGAACTCGGCCATGTTCGACTTGGCCAGCACGATCGCCCCGGCCTCGCGAATACGACGCACCTGGAAAGAATCATCCGGCGGCATCGACTCCGCCAGCGACGCCGAACCCGCGGACGTCGGCATGCCGGCAAAATCGTAGTTGTCCTTGACGATCACCGGGATGCCGTGGAGCGGACCTGTCAGTCCGGACTCCGCCAGCGCGGCGTCGAGCTCGTCGGCTCGCTCGAGAGCGCGCGGGTTGATCGAGATGATGGCGTTGAGGGCCGGCCCCCGCTTGTCGTATGCCTCAATGCGCGCAATGTAGGAAGCGACAAGCTGGCGCGCGGTCACCCGTCCGCCCAGCATGGCGTCTTGGATCTGCGCGATCGACGCCTCGACGACGCTGAACGAGCTCGTCTCCGAGTCAGGACTCTCGGCAGGCGCTGCGCAGCCGCCGAGGACAAGACATGCGATCAGCAGGCCGTGAGACGCCGCGCCGCGGTGGGTTGAATCGCTCATCACCCTTCCTCTCGTCTTTTCGGCCGCCGTCAGTCGTTCGGCGTCCCTTCCAGCAGATAGTCGAAAGGCAGCAGCTCCGCGCCGTCCTCCGTGCAAATCGCGTAGCCTTCGCCACCGCCGTACATCTGTACGCCGGCGTGCCGCCCCTGCTTGTCGAGGGCGAAGAAACGGACGTTGAAGGCGGGCTCGCCGCGGCTGTTCAACAGCCGCTCCTCGATGGTGTTGTCGCGGATGCGGCGCAGGGCATCGAGCGTGGCGTCCTTGGGATGCAGTCCGTCGCGCATCTTCTCGACCACGAGAAAGGACGACAGGTTGAAGAGATTGGCCTCACCGCGGCCGGTAGAGCCACACGCGCCCACCTCGCCGTCCACGTATAGGCCGGCACCGAGGATCGGTGAATCGCCGGCACGCCCGGGGATCTTCCAGGACAGCCCGCTGGTGGTCGTGACACCGCAGATGTCACCCGCAGCGTTGATGCCGTTGCAGTTGATCGTGCCCCAGAAGCTGTGCTCGGGGATGAGCCCCTCCCGCACCATGTCCAACCCGGCCTGGTAGCCGCGCCAGGCACGCTGCCGCATCTTTTCGATCTCTTCGGTAGCGCCCGGCATCGATCGCCGCTCGCTCGGAACGCTCGCCCGGTGCGACGACCCTGTCGCCGGCTGGCGCGACGCGGAGCTCAGCCAGGCAGAGCTACCCCCGCTTCCCTCACGGCGGCGCAACGGGCGGTCGTCCGGATCGAGGTAGTGGTCCGGATCGACCCGGCGACGCCACTCCAGCCACAGCTCCCGCGAGCGTTCGGTGTTCAGGTCGTCCTCGATCTGGAAGCCCATCGCGCGGGCGAAGTCCTGGGCACCCTGCCCCACCAACAGGTGGTGGTCCGTGTAGTCGGCCACGGCTCTGGCAACCAAGGAGGGTGTTCGCACCCCTTCCAGTGCCGCCACGCCGCCGGCACGCTTCTCGGGGCCGTGCATGCAGCAAGCGTCGAGCTGCACGACGCCGCGCTCGTTGGGCAGGCCGCCGTAGCCGATGCCGGTCTCCGTAGGGTCGTTCTCCGGGATGTTGACGCCCGCGACCAGGGCGTCGAGCACGTCCTCACCGGCGGTGATCATCTCGAACGCCTTTTCGACGGCATTCTGGCTGCCGCCGTTGCGAAAGCCGTAGCCGCTGTAGTCTGAAATGACCAGCGGGCGCGTACCTTGCCCGGTCATCATCTGCGGCCCCCGGTTGCTGATCGTCGCCGTCCCGCCGGACTCCGCCGCCGAGGCCATACCGGATGCCGCCGCAACGCCCACCGCCGCCCCCGTGGTCACGAACTGTCTGCGGTTGATCTTGCTGCCCATGAAGCTCGCCTCCGTTCTCGAGAGTGCGGGTCATTGTCGCACGAGCCCCCGATCCTGTCGTCGATCGATGGGATCCGGTGCCCGTGGCGGGACCCGGGCCTTGCCCCGGGGATGAAACAACGGCATATTCCACCGACGCTCGTTCTCCCCGCCACCTTCCAAGAGCAGCCATGCGCAAGATCGAAGACAGCGCCTCACGCCCCTCCACCCATACGCCACGTGACGAAACGCCCGACGACGTCGGCGAAGCTTCGCCCGATCTCTTCCCTGCGGCCCACGAATCCGCGGACCCGTCAGCCGGAGGGCTCGACCGGCGCGCCTTCATGAGCTTCTTCTCCACCACCAGCCTGGCGGGAACGCTCTTCCCCGGCGTCCTTTG